>NZ_JBVVPQ010000004.1:0-213776 GCF_055811695.1 Bradyrhizobium sp. MI1.3
CCCCCCCCCCCCCCCCCCCCCCCCCCCCCCCCCCCCCCCCCCCCCCCCCCCCCCCCCCCCCCCCCCCCCCCCCCCGCTACGGGAGTCACCCCCGCGGCGAGCGCGGAGTCCTGCGTTTGACGGCGTGCCGGCGCGGCGAGCGTGTCACGCGGGGGCGCAGGCGGGTTACCGCGGCTTCACGGCGCGGCTTGGCCTGGACTGGGCCGCGGGCGAGATCCATCAGCATGCGCAGCGCCTCGACCACCGAGCGCTGGCGCACGGCGGAACGGCCGATCGCGCCAAAGCGATGCTCGCGGTGAACGATGCGTCCGTCGCGCGCGGCGGCGGCGAAGTGGACGAGGCCAACCGGCTTGCCAGGCGTGGCACCGCCAGGGCCGGCAATGCCGGTGATGGCGACCGCAAGATCGACGCCGGCACGCTCCAGCGCACCGACCGCCATAGCTGTTGCGGTCTCCTTGCTGACGGCGCCGAAATTCGCAAGCGTGCCGGCCTCGACGCCGAGCATGGCGCGCTTGGCATCGTTGGAATAGGTGACGAAGCCGCGATCGATGACGTCTGACGAACCGGGGATGTCGGTCAGCGCGCCCGCGACGAGACCGCCGGTGCAGGACTCCGCGGTCGCGATCGTCAGCTTGCGCATCCGGCACAGATCGAGCAGCGAGCGGGAGAGGGCGCGTGCGTCGCTGCCAGCCATGGCCTAGACACTCCAGGGCAGACGGATGGTGGCGCTCGCGGTGGCCGCGATGCCTTCCTCGCGGCCGGTGAAGCCGAGCCGCTCGCTGGTGGTCGCCTTGACCGCGACCCGGGAAATGTCGACGCCGGAAATCTCGGCGATGCGCGCGCGCATGGTGTCGCGCAAGGGACCGATCTTCGGCCGCTCGCAGATCATGGTGACCTCGAGATTGGCGATGCGGCCGCCGCGCTGGGTGACGCGCTCGATGGCGTATTGCAAAAACTGGTCGGAGGAGGCGCCTTTCCACTTCGCGTCGCTGGGCGGAAAGTGCGATCCGATGTCGCCGTCAGCGAGCGCGCCGAGGATGGCGTCGACCAGCGCATGCAGGCCGACATCGCCGTCGGAATGGGCCAGGAAGCCTCTGGTGTGCGGCACGCGCACGCCGCAAATCATGAGATGGTCGCCCTCGCCGAAGGCGTGCACGTCATAGCCCGTGCCGGTCCTGATGTCGCCGAGCAGGCTGGCCAACCGCGCTTCCTCGCGCACGAAATCCTCGGGAGTGGTGAGCTTCATATTGGCAACATCGCCTTCAAAGGTTGCAACCGTCAATCCCGCCCATTCGGCAATCGCGGCATCGTCGGTGAAATCGCTGCGCCCGTCCTTGGCCGCGCGACGATGCGCTTCGAGGATGACGTCGAAGCGAAAGGATTGCGGCGTCTGTGCGATCCGCAACCGCGCCCGGTCCGGCGTGTCCTCGACATTGCCGTTCTCGCCGGTGACCTTGATGGTGTCGGTGACGGGAACGACGGGGATCGCGGCGCCGGTGCGGCTGGCCGCATCGATCGCGCGGGTGATCACGCCTTCCGAAACGAAAGGGCGCGCGGCGTCATGGATCAGGACGATGTCGGGCTTGTGCCTGGCGAGCGCTTCAAGCCCGGCGAGCACCGAGGCCTGCCGGGTCGCGCCGCCATTGACCGGAGCCTCGTGGCTGAGCCCTGCGACCGCTGCCGTGAACATGGCGCTGTCGTCGGGGTTCACGACCGGTTGAACCGCGAACACGTCCGCATGACGGCTGAAGGCCTCCATGGCGCGATAGATCACCGGTACGCCGCCGATCTCGCGATATTGCTTGGGGCCACCGGCGCCTGCGCGCAGGCCGCGTCCGGCCGCGACGAGAACGACCGCCGTGCGCTGTGATTTCGCCATAGGACTCAAATACTCATTTGATGATGAAGAGAGTCGGGGGTGGGGTGATTGCCGCATGCCTCTAGCACGGCAGGCCCGCAAAAAAAGGGGGTTTCCCCGGATTGTGGGAAACAGCATTTTGCTGCACTGCACTTGAAAGATCGGCAGAACTGTCTAAACTGTAGGCATGACGCTTGACTGCACAAGAATTGTGCGCAAGATAGGTCATGGCAGGCGCGATGAGGCGCTGCCAACGCAACGAGACCCCTGTGACCGGCTCGGCAGTATCTGGCTTTAAGCCATTGAAGATAGGCGATATTGATGTCGCCACCCCGGTCTTCCTGGCGCCGATGTCGGGGGTGACTGACTCGCCCGTCCGCCGGCTGGCCGCGGAGCTCGGCGCCGGTCTCGTCGTCTCCGAAATGACGGCCAGCGACGAACTCGCCAATGGCCATCATATGTCCCGGTTGCGCTGCGAAGCCACGGGTATTGGTCCGCACGTGGTCCAGCTCGCCGGCTGTGAGACGCACTGGATGGCAGAGGGCGCCCGGATCGCTGAAGCCGAAGGCGCAGATATCATCGACATCAACATGGGCTGTCCGGCCCGTCACGTCACCGGCGGCCAGTCCGGTTCCGCCTTGATGCGCGACCTCGACCACGCCGTGAGCCTGATCGAAGCGACGATCGCGGCGGTGAAGGTGCCCGTGACGTTGAAGATGCGGCTCGGCTGGGACGACCGCACCCGCAACGCACCGGAACTGGCGCGGCGCGCACAGGCATCAGGCGTCAAGCTCGTCACCGTGCACGGCCGCACCCGCTGCCAATTCTACAAGGGCGAGGCCGATTGGGACGGGATCCGCGCCGTGCGCGACGCCATCTCCATTCCGCTCGTCGTCAATGGCGATATCACGACTTACGAGAAGGCGCTCGCGGCGTTAGAGGCCTCCGGCGCCGATGCCGTGATGATCGGCCGCGGTGCGCAGGGACAGCCCTGGCTGCCCGGTGAGATCGGCCGGCGCCTGAAGGGCGGGGCGGCGGAAGCCACGCCGTCGCTCGAGACGCAGCTGCATTATGTCCGCACGCTCTATGAAGGCGTCTGCGCGCTCTACGGCCTGCGCGTCGGTCTGCGGCACGCACGAAAACATCTCGGCTGGGCCCTCGACGTCGCGGCCGATGTGAGCCGTGCGCCGGCCGAGAAGCTGAAATCCTGGCGCCAGAAAATCCTCACCTCGGAGGATCCGCGCCTTGTCCACCGGTCACTGCAAGATGCCTTCGACGACTTCGCATGGAGCGCCGCTGCATGAGCTCAGCCGCTGAACATCGTCGGCCGTTTCCGTCCGACAGCGATGCCATCCTGGACGCACTGCCCAATCCGACGCTGATGATCGGGCCGGACGGCAAGATCGTCGCCGCCAACATCGCAACCGAAGCCTTCTTCGATATCTCGACGCAGTTCTTGAAGCGGCAGTCGCTGAAAGAGCTGGTGCCGTTCGGCAGCCCCTTGCTGGCGCTGATTGACCAGGTGCGTTCGTCGAACGCACCGGTCAACGAATACAAGGTCGATCTGGGCACGCCACGCATGGGCGGAGACCGCCAGGTCGATCTGCACGTTGCCCCCGTCACGGAACGGCCCGGCCACATCGTGGTGATGCTCCAGGAGCGCTCCATCGCCGACAAGATGGACCGCCAGCTCACCCATCGCAGCGCCGCGCGCTCGGTGATCGCGCTCGCCGCGATGCTGGCGCATGAAATCAAGAACCCGCTCTCCGGCATCCGCGGCGCGGCGCAGCTCCTGGAGCAGCAGGCCTCCTCGGAAGACCGCATGCTGACGCGGCTGATCTGCGACGAGGCCGACCGCATCGTGACTCTGGTCGACCGCATGGAGGTGTTCGGCGACGAGCGCCCCGTGGTGCGCGGCCCCGTCAACATCCATTCGGTGCTCGATCACGTCAAACGGCTGGCGCAGTCCGGCTTTGCCCGCAACATCCGCTTCGTCGAGGACTACGATCCCTCGCTGCCGCCGGTGCTGGCGAACCAGGACCAGCTCATCCAGGTGTTCCTCAACCTCGTGAAGAACGCCGCCGAAGCGCTGATCGACGTTCCCGACGGCGAAATCCAGCTCACCACCGCGTTTCGTCCCGGCGTGCGCCTGTCAGTCCCCGGTCAAAAATCCCGTGTATCCCTGCCGCTCGAATTCTGCGTGAAGGACAACGGACCAGGCGTGCCGGACGATCTCCTGCCAAATCTGTTCGATCCCTTCGTCACCACCAAGCAGACCGGCTCGGGTCTGGGCCTCGCGCTGGTCGCAAAGATCATCGGGGACCACGGGGGCATCATCGAATGCGAATCTCAGCCGCGGAAGACCACCTTCCGCGTGCTGATGCCGATGTATTCCACATCGGTGAAACATGCCGATCAAAGCAGTCGCGACGGCTCTGCCGGGAAGTCGTCGTCTGCGTCACAGGGGGCAAAATGAGGATTAACGATGCCCGCAGGTAGTATTCTCGTTGCTGATGACGACACCGCCATCCGCACCGTTCTCAATCAGGCACTATCCCGCGCCGGCTACGAAGTGCGGCTGACCGGCAATGCCGCGACGCTGTGGCGCTGGGTCAGCCAGGGGGAGGGCGATCTCGTCATCACCGACGTGGTGATGCCCGACGAGAACGCGTTCGACCTGCTGCCGCGGATCAAGAAGATGCGGCCGAATTTGCCGGTCATCGTCATGAGCGCGCAAAATACCTTCATGACGGCGATCCGGGCCTCCGAGCGCGGCGCCTATGAATATCTGCCGAAGCCCTTCGACCTGAAGGAGCTGATCGCCATCGTCGGCCGTGCGCTGGCCGAGCCCAAGGAGCGGGTCGCGACGCCGAACGACGACGCCGAGATGGAGGCGATCCCGCTGGTCGGCCGCTCGCCGGCGATGCAGGAAATCTATCGCGTGCTGGCGCGGTTGATGCAGACCGACCTCACCGTGATGATCACGGGCGAGTCCGGTACCGGCAAGGAGTTGGTGGCGCGCGCGTTGCACGATTACGGCAAGCGCCGCAACGGCCCGTTCGTCGCGGTCAACATGGCGGCGATCCCGCGTGACTTGATCGAGTCCGAACTGTTCGGCCATGAGCGCGGTGCCTTCACCGGCGCCAACACCCGCGCCTCCGGCCGGTTCGAGCAGGCCGAGGGCGGCACGCTGTTCCTGGATGAGATCGGCGACATGCCGATGGAGGCGCAGACCCGCCTGCTGCGCGTGCTTCAGCAGGGCGAATACACCACGGTCGGCGGCCGCACTCCGATCAAGACCGACGTGCGCATCGTCGCGGCTTCCAACAAGGATCTGCGAGTCCTGATCCAGCAGGGCCTGTTCCGCGAAGATCTGTTCTTCCGCCTCAACGTCGTGCCGCTGCGGCTGCCGCCTTTGCGCGAGCGCATCGAGGATCTTCCGGATCTGATCCGTCATTTCTTCGCGCTGGCCGAGAAGGACGGACTGCCGCCGAAAAAGCTCGACACGCTGGCGCTGGAGCGGATGAAGCAGCACCGCTGGCCGGGCAATGTGCGCGAGCTCGAGAACCTCGCCCGCCGCCTCGCGGCGCTCTATCCGCAGGATGTGATCACCGGCTCCGTCATCGACGGCGAGCTGGCGCCACCCACGGTCAGCCCGGGTGCCGCAGTCCAGCATGGCGTCGACAATCTCGGCGGCGCCGTGGAAGCGTATCTCTCCTCGCACTTCCAGGGCTTCCCGAACGGCGTGCCGCCGCCGGGCCTCTATCACCGCATCTTGAAAGAGATCGAGGTGCCGCTGCTGACGGCCGCGCTCGCGGCGACCCGCGGCAACCAGATCCGTGCCGCCGATCTGCTCGGCCTCAACCGCAACACGCTGCGGAAGAAGATTCGGGATCTCGATATCCAGGTGTATCGGAGCGGGGGCTAGCCTTTCCGCAACGGACGGTGGCTCAGCTCCCCCTACCAAGCGGAGCTGAGCCTGTCCGGATCGCGCTGGCCGTTGTGGCTGACGCGGTGAGCAGAAGTCCCGATCGGACTGAAATGTTCCGCCGGAACATTCAAATGGTCATTCAGCCGCGGGACGCGGCCTCACACCTATCTGACAAATCGGCCTGATACCTGTATCGCGCTGGCGACGTTCGCATTGGGCTCCTGCACCCCGACACCATTGACCAGCAGGTCGGCCGCCACGATCAGCAGCAGCACGGCCGACACCATCATTGCGAGAAAGAACCTGTGCATCCCCGTCAAGCCGCTGGGGCCGGGATGCGTTCCCGCCCTCCGGCATGTCGCTGTGGATGCGCGGGTCAGTCGCGGCGTGGGCGCCGCGGAATTGTCGCAATTCGGCAACAATGTGGTACGAATACATCAGTATCCGCCCGCCGCGGACCCCGTTTTCAGCACCCATTGCCGGAATGACCAGCGCAGACACCTCGGCCGCATCCTTTGACACGGCCCCAGCGGAAGAGCCCCGGCGTTGGTCGGCGCGACGCTGGCTGGCGCCGTTCGCCGTGGCGTTGGCCCTGCTGTCGGCCTGCCTGACGTTCCTGGTCCTGACCGGCCTCACGTCGATCGAACCGACCCCTGCGGTTGTCCGCTCGTTCTATCTGATCAATGCGGCCACGATCCTGCTGCTGGTCGGCATCATCATCCGCGAACTCTGGCAGCTGATCCTGGCGCGACGGCGGGGTAGGGCGGCGGCGCGCCTCCATGTCCAGATCGTCAGCCTGTTCTCGATCGTGGCGGTGCTGCCGGCGGTGCTGGTCGCCGTCGTCGCCAACGTCACCATCGAGCGCGGCCTCGACCGCCTGTTCTCCGGCCCGACCAAGGAGGTGATCCAGAATTCGCTGACGATCGCGCGCGCCTACATGCAGGACCACGCTCAGCTGATCCGGGGCGACATTCTCGGCATGGCCAACGACATCGCCCACGCCCGGCCGCTCTACGACCAGGATCGCCGCTCGTTTCGCGAATTGCTGACCTCCAGCGCCGCCTCGCGCAACCTGCCGGGCGCGATGATCATCGACAAGAACACCAACATTCTCGAATCCGCCGACACCGGCATGCGGCTGGCCTATTCGCCGCCGGCACCGGACTTCCTCAGCAACGTCAACGAATCCGAGCCCGAAATCGCGGTGCTGCCCGATGCGAGCTTCGTCGCCGCGGTGGTCCGCTTGCGCGCCTTCAGCGACACTTTCCTCTACGTCGCGCGGCCGCTCGATCCGAATGTCGTCAACCAGCTCAAGCAGACCGAGGTCAGCGTCGCCGAATACGCCCAGATCGAGTCGCGCCGGCTCGGCATCCAGGTCGCGTTCGCGCTGATGTTCGCGGTGATCGCGCTGACCATCCTGATGGCCTCGGTGCTGATCGGCCTCAACTTCGCCAACTCGCTGGTCTCGCCGATCCGGCGGCTGATGAACGCAGCCCAGACGGTGTCGACGGGCGATCTCCACGTGAAAGTGCCGGTGCACCAGTCGGAAGGCGACCTCGCCCAGCTGGGTGAGACCTTCAACAAGATGACGGAGGAGTTGCGCAGCCAGCGCGACGAGCTCGTCAACGCCAGCGACCTCATCGACAGCCGCCGCCGCTTCATCGAGGCGGTGCTGTCGTCCGCGAGCGCCGGCATCATCGGCGTGGATAATTCAAGCAGCGTCGGCATTCTCAACCGTTCCGCCGAAAAGCTGATCGGGCACTCCGAAGCCGAGACGCTCGGCCATCCGCTCTCCGACGTGCTGCCCGAGCTCGAAGAGATGATGAAGAGCGCGCGGGAAGGGACCCAGCGCCTGGTGCAGGGGCAGATCACGATCACGCGGGACGGGCAGGAACGCAATCTGTCGGTCCGCGTCAGCGCCGAGAAGACCAGCCAGCCGCACGACAGCTACATCATCACGCTCGACGACATCACCGAGCTGGTCTCGGCGCAACGCACCTCGGCCTGGGGCGATGTCGCGCGCCGCATCGCGCATGAGATCAAGAACCCGCTGACCCCGATTCAGCTCTCCGCCGAGCGCATTCGCCGCAAATTCGGCAAGGACATCACCGAGGGCAAGGACAAGCAGATCTTCGAACAGTGCACCGACACCATCGTGCGTCAGGTCGACGACATCCGCCGCATGGTCGACGAGTTCTCGCGCTTTGCACGGATGCCGAAGCCGGTGATGGAGGGTGAGGACGTCGCCGACGCAGTGCGGCAGGCGGTCTTCCTGATGAAGGTCGCCCACCCCGAGATCGATATCGAGGCCGAGTTCAAGGAAGATCCGCTGCGCGCCCAGTTCGACCGGCGGCTGATCTCGCAGGCGGTCACCAACATTGTCAAGAACGCCACCGAGGCGATCGAGCAGGTCCCCCTGGAGGAGCTCGGCAAAGGCCGGATCGACGTCGTGGTCTCGCGCGAGGGCGAGGACGTTCTGATCGACGTCGTCGACAACGGTATTGGCCTGCCCAAGGTGGCGCGCTCGCGCCTGCTCGAGCCCTATGTGACGACACGCGCCAAGGGCACCGGCCTTGGGCTCGCGATCGTCGGGCGCGTGCTGGAAGACCATGGCGGGCGCATCGAACTGAAGGATGCCTCGGATTTCCGCGAGGGCCAGCGTGGCGCCTGGATGCGGATGCGTTTTGCGATCTCCGGCGCTCCCGCGAAAAGCGAGGGGGCCGAACCGGCAGCCGAGGCAACGGCCAAGCCGGACATCGGCGAAACGGCCACGCAATCCGTCAAGGATCCGGAAACAAAACAGGCGGCCGCCGAAACCAAAGAGCCGGCTGAAAAGACCAATGATTCAACGAAGATCGAAGCCTCAACAGGCAGCTGAGAAAACAGGCGACACATGGCAAGTGAAATTCTGATTGTCGATGATGAGGCCGATATTCGGGATCTCGTTGCGGGCATCCTCGAAGACGAGGGCTTCGTGACCCGGACCGCGCGCGACAGCGATACGGCGCTCGCCGAGATCGCCAACCGCAGGCCGCATCTGGTGTTCCTCGACATCTGGCTGCAGGGCTCCAAGCTCGACGGCTTGCAGCTCTTGGAGCAGGTCAAGAAGGACAACCCCGATCTGCCGGTCGTGATGATTTCCGGCCACGGCAACATCGAGACCGCGGTCGCCGCGATCAAGCGTGGCGCCTACGACTTCATCGAGAAGCCGTTCAAGACCGACCGGCTGATCCTGGTCGCCAACCGTGCACTTGAGAACTCGCGGCTCAAGCGCGAGGTCAAGGAGCTGAAGCAGCTCGCGCCGAGCGCAAGCTCGCTGGTCGGCCGCTCGCCCAGCATGAACCAGCTGCGCCAGACCATCGAGCGTGCGGCCAAGGCCAACAGCCGCATCCTGATCGTTGGCCCCGCCGGCGCCGGCAAGGAACTGACCGCCCGCACGTTGCACACGGCCTCGGGCCGCGCCGACGGCCCCTTCGTCGTCATCAACGCCGCTGCGATCACGCCCGAGCGGATGGAGCACGAGCTGTTCGGCATCGAGCAGTCCAACGGCGAGCACGCGCGCAAGCCCGGCGCGCTCGAAGAGGCCCACGGCGGCACGCTGTTCATCGACGAGATCGCGGACATGCCGCGCGAGACCCAGAACAAGATCTTGCGCGTGCTGGTCGAGCAGTCGTTCCAGCGCGTCGGCGGCAACGGCAAGGTGCAGGTCGACGTCCGCATCATTTCCTCCACCGCGCGCAACCTCGAAGAGGAGATCGCGGCCGGCCATTTCCGCGAGGACCTCTATCATCGGCTCTCGGTGGTGCCGATCCGCGTGCCCGCGCTGTCGGAGCGGCGTGAGGACATTCCGGAATTGATCGACTATTTCATGGAGCAGATCTCCGCGGGCAGCGGCCTGCCCAAGCGGCAGATCGGGCAGGACGCGATGGCGGTGCTGCAGTCGCATGTCTGGCCGGGCAATGTGCGCCAGCTCCGCAACAACGTTGAGAGAGTCATGATTCTGGCCGCGGGCGGGCCGGAGGTCATCATCACGGCCGACATGCTGCCGCAGGACGTCGGCTCCATGGTGCCGGCGATGCCGACCAGCAACAATGGCGAGCACATCATGGGCCTGCCGCTGCGCGAAGCGCGCGAAGTGTTCGAGCGCGACTATTTGATTGCACAGATCAGCCGTTTCTCAGGAAATATTTCTCGCACGGCCGAGTTTGTTGGCATGGAACGCTCGGCACTGCACCGGAAGTTGAAGGCGCTCGGCGTCGGCTAACGCTGCGACGTCGTTCGAATAGGCGAGGAAAATCATCGATTTCCGTAGTTTTTCGGGGCAATACGGCATGGGCTGCCGCGTGAAGCGGCTTGCCTAATAAGCCTACCTGTCCTCTAATTGAACCGCTGTCCCTCCGAGGGGGATCTCATGAGGGACGGCAACCGGACGAGGACCCCGAATTTTCAAAAGAGGGCCGCAACCGGCGCAATAAAAAGAAACTCAAAGCGAGAAAAAAACAATGGCGGCAGACCGCGCACAAAACCTGCAGGACACCTTCCTTAATCACGTTCGCAAAACCAAAACGCCACTGACGATCTTTCTGGTCAACGGAGTGAAGCTCCAGGGCATCGTGACCTGGTTCGACAATTTCTGTTTGCTGCTTCGGCGCGACGGTCACTCGCAGCTCGTCTACAAGCATGCGATCTCGACCATCATGCCGGGCGCTCCGATCCAGTTGTTCGAAGGCGGCGAGGACCAGCCGGCTTGAGAGTGATCTGATTGGAACCCCGGAATTTCGACGGGGATGTCGACCGTCCGCGGTCGGCAGGGGATAAGCAGACGGGGCGGGTGCTTGTCATCGGTCCCTATTTGCGGGTGCGCGCAGGCAATGCCGACGCGCAATCGGAAGCTCATGTCCTGCGTGACGCGGAAGCCCGGCTCGACGAAGCCGCCGGCCTCGCACGCGCGATTGATCTCGTCGTTGCCGACGCAATCATCGCGCCGATCAGCCAGATCCGCCCCGCGACCTATATCGGCAAGGGCAAGGTCGAGGAGATCGCCGCGCTCGCCAAGGGCCTCGATGTCGAGCTCGTGGTGATGGATTGCGCGCTTGCGCCGATCCAGCAGCGCAATCTCGAGAAGGAGCTGCAGGCAAAGGTGCTCGACCGCACCGGCCTCATCCTGGAAATCTTCGGCCGCCGCGCCAAGACCAAGGAAGGCTCGCTCCAGGTCGAGCTCGCGCACCTCAACTACCAACGTTCGCGCCTGGTGCGCTCATGGACCCATCTCGAACGCCAGCGCGGCGGCTTTGGATTCATGGGCGGTCCCGGCGAGACCCAGATCGAAGCCGACCGCCGCCTGATCCAGGAGCGCATCTCCAAGCTCGAGGGCGAACTGAAGAAGGTGCAGGCCACACGCCGCCTGCATCGCGCAGGCCGCCAGCGCGTCCCGTATCGCGTGGTCGCACTGGTCGGCTACACCAACGCCGGCAAGTCGACGCTGTTCAACCGCCTGACCCGCGCCGACGTGCAGGCCGCCGACATGCTGTTCGCCACGCTCGATCCGACCCTGCGCGCGCTCACCCTGCCGCATGGCGGCAAGGCGATGCTGTCGGACACCGTCGGTTTCATCTCCAATTTGCCGACGCAGCTCGTCGCCGCCTTCCGCGCCACGCTGGAGGAGGTGCTGGAAGCCGACGTCATCCTGCACGTGCGCGACATCTCGCACGACGACGCCGAGGCGCAGCAGAGCGACGTCGACGCCGTGCTGCGCCAGCTCGGCATCAATCCCGATGATTCAGGCCGCATCATCGAGGTCTGGAACAAGATCGACCGTTATGGTCCCGAACAGCGCGAAGAACTTTTGAACATCGCCGCGCGCAGGCCGGAGGATCATCCGGCGATGCTGGTGTCCGCTGTGTCGGGCGAGGGGGTCGACGCACTGCTCGCCGCAATCGAGGAGCGCTTGGCGGCCAAGCGCATCACGCTCGATCTCTCGATCGATGCCTCCGACGGCGCCGGCATCAGCTGGCTGCATCGGAATTCCGAGGTGCTGGCGAAAGAGCTGCACGACGGCCGCTTCGACATGACGGTACGGGTGGACGAGACCAAGCGGGATATCGTGGTGAACAGGTTCGACGCCGTGCCGCGACTGTCCGCGTAGACGCCGTCGCCCGCCAGTGAGTTGAGCTAACTGCTGCCTCAAGCAACGCTGTCGTCCCGGACAAGCGTAAGCGCAGATCCGGGACCCATAACCACAAGCGGCTGGAATTGGCACGCTGGTAGCTCCAGCGTGGTTCAACAATGTGCATTCGGGGTAATGGGTCCTGGCTTTCGCCAGGACGACGCTCGAGCTAGGAGCGGGCTTGGTTGCTTTTCTCCGCCGGCGCAGCGCTTTTCGCCTCACCTTTCGCCTCATTCCACAGCGCGTCCATCTCCGCGAGCGATGCCTGCTCCAGCGTCCGCCCCTGCGCCTCCAGCGCCCGCTCGATATAGGCAAAACGCCGCTCGAACTTCGCGTTGGTCGCGCGGAGCGCGGCTTCCGGATCTGCATCGACATGGCGGGCGAGATTGACCAGCGCGAACATCAGGTCGCCGGTCTCTTCCGCCAGGCCCTCGCTGTCGTTGCGGTCGAGTGCTGCCTCGATCTCATCGGCTTCCTCGCGGATTTTTGCCAGCACCGCGCGCGGAT
Source organism: Bradyrhizobium sp. MI1.3 (assembly GCF_055811695.1). Lineage (NCBI taxonomy): Bacteria > Pseudomonadati > Pseudomonadota > Alphaproteobacteria > Hyphomicrobiales > Nitrobacteraceae > Bradyrhizobium > Bradyrhizobium sp. MI1.3. The sequence continues at coordinate 12,463 of NZ_JBVVPQ010000004.1, forward strand.
CGTTCCAGTCGAAGCCGACGGTGGAGGCCTTGCGCTGCAGCTCCATGGCGCGCGTCAGGGCGGGCTGGCCGGCCTTGACGCCCGAGAGCAATGATTTGTGCGGCGGCATTTGTTCCGGCGGCCGGCGCGCGGCGCGCTCGGCTTTCTCCTCGGCCTTGATGCGATCCCAGACTTCCTTGACGTGGGAGGAGGCGAGGTTGCCGTCCTTGTCGGCGAAAACGTGAGGATGGCGCCGGATCATTTTTCGCGTGATGGCCTCGACGACATCGCCAAAAGCAAAGGCGTTCTGCTCCGACGCCATCTGGGCGTGGAAGACGACCTGGAGCAGCAGGTCGCCGAGCTCCTCGCAGAGATCGTCGAGATCGCCGCGGCTGATGGCCTCGACTACCTCATAGGCTTCCTCAATCGTATAGGGCGCGATGGTCGCAAAATTCTGCTCGAGGTCCCAGGGGCAGCCGGTCACCGGCGTGCGCAGCGCCGCCATGATCTCGATCAGGCGGGAAATGTCGCGGGAAGGGGTCATTGCGGGGCAGTCTCCTGGCTCTCAAGCCTTATGCCAAAAGCGAGCCCCCGTTCCCAGCGTAGCGCGGCGGAACAGGGTGATTTCCACCGGTTGGCGGGCCGGATTGGCGAGCCGCGTGCGCAATGCTAAAGCGCGGGCCATGAGCGACGCATTTTCATCCGAAACCGCGCTGGTGCTGTTCTCCGGCGGCCAGGATTCCACCACCTGCCTCGCCTGGGCGCTGAATCGTTTTGCGCGCGTGGAGACGCTGGGGTTCGATTACGGCCAGCGCCACGCCATCGAGCTGGCCTGCCGCGACCGGCTGTTCGACGGCATCAAGGGCCTGCGCGCGGATTGGGCTTCCAGGCTCGGCGAGAGCCACACGCTGTCGATCCCGACGCTGGCGGCCGTGTCCGAGACGGCGCTGACGCGCGACGTCGCGATTGCGATGGGCGCCGACGGCCTGCCGAACACGTTCGTGCCCGGCCGCAACCTGGTGTTCCTGACATTCGCCGCGGCGCTGGCTTACCGGCGCGGCATCAGTCACATCGTCGGCGGCATGTGCGAGACCGACTATTCCGGCTATCCCGATTGCCGCGACGACACCATCCGCGCCATGCAGGCCGCGCTGTCGCTCGGCATGGCCCGCAAATTCGAGCTGCATACCCCGCTGATGTGGATCGACAAGGCCGCGACGTGGAGGCTCGCCCATGACCTCGGCGGCGACGGGCTGGTGGACCTCATCCGCGAGCAGTCGCACACCTGCTATCTCGGCGAACGCGGCGCGCAGCATGATTGGGGCTACGGTTGCGGCGAGTGCCCGGCCTGCAGCCTGCGGGCGAAGGGGTGGCGGGAGTATGTGGCGGGGCGGTGACGCCATAGACTCGGTGTCATCACCCGCGAAAGCGGGTGATCCAGTACTCCGAGACGATAGTGATAATCGCGAGGCCGCGGCGTACTGGATTCCCCGCCTTCGCGGGGAATGACAGTGTTGGTTGGGGTGAGGGTGTACCCAAAGCGACTATTGCGCAAAATCCTCAGCCTTCAGCTCGATCGGCTTGCCGTGCGGGGTGCGATCTGCCGCGTGATCCCACGCGTCGCGGTAGCGATGCAACGTCTCCGCAGACGCAACGCCCTTGCGCGCGACGAGACCCTCCAGCGTGGCGAGCCAATGGAGATAGTAGGTCTCGCCCGTATCGGGATCGCCGGCCGCCTGCGCGCGCTTGATCTCGGAGGCCAGGGCTGCCGCCCATTCGGGCCAGGTGAATACGCCGCGCTCGTGCAGCGTCAGCGCCATCGCAAACGCGTGCGCCTCCCAGGGTGCGCGGAACACCGGGCCGTCATCATCGCGCGGAATGCTCGGGATCGCTGCCGTCGCGGCAGCAGCAGCCGTGCTGCTCATCACGCCGGGTCCAGATACGGCTCGAACGCGTCGATCGAGACTTTCGAGGTTGGATCGCCATCCGCACCCCAGAGATCGCGGCCCTCGAACACGACCGTGTAGAGCCATTGCGGATTCTCGCCGAGCTCCATCGCCGCCGAGTCCGGAAACACGTGGCAGCCATGGTTCAGCTCGACAATTCCGACGTGGCCACGCACATAGCGCGGCAGGCGGGTGTGGGTTGCGGGATGAATGTTCTTCGTACGAACCTTGTCGCCGATCTTGAATTTCGCCGGCGCCGGAGCAGGACGGGCGAACTTGCCGCGCACCATGATGCGCTCGACCTGGCCGAGATCGAATTTGCCGTGCTTGAGCGCCTTGGCCGGCTGCATAGCGTGGCCGGCGGCGACTTCCTCCCGGGTGAGATAGCCTTTCTCGATCAGCATCTCCTCGAGCCCGAGAAACCATTTCTTGTAATAGGAGCTCGAGAGATAGACATGCGGCGGGATCGTCTCGCGATAGAAGCGCGAGGTGTCGATGTTGAAGGCGCCGGCCGCGCCCATCGCACGCACCATGGCGAGAACACGCGACTCCCATTCCTCGTGGAACACCGGCTCGTTCGGCTCGGGCTCGACCTTGCCGAAGCCGTCCATGCCGCCCATGTCGTGCACGCCGTTCATGACGGCGCCCCGGGCGCCTTGGGAAAGCCGGTGCCGATCATGGAATCGCGCGTGACCAGCTCGGCGAGCTGCTCCTCGCTCCAGCCGTCTGTGCCCGCGGGGCGCATCGGCAACACAAGAAAGCGCGTTTCGGCGGTCGAATCCCACACCCGGATTTCAACGTCCTTGGCGACCTGCACGCCGAAATCGGCGAGCACGCCGCGCGGGTCCTTCACCGCGCGTGAGCGATAGGGCGCGGCCTTGTACCAGACCGGCGGCAGCCCCAGCATTTCCCAGGGGTAGCAGGAGCACAGCGTGCACACGACCATGTTGTGACGCTGCGGCGTGTTCTCGACCACGACGAGGTGGTCGCCGACGCGGCTGACATGGCCGAGCGTGCCGATCGCCTTCGAGCCGTCCTCCAGCAGTGCCGTCTTGAACGCCGGATCGCTCCAGGCCTTGGCGACGACGCGCGCGCCGTTATGGGGACCGATCCGGGTCTCATAGGCCTGGATGATGGCGTCGAGCGCGGCCGGCTCGACATAGCCTTTTTCGGTCAGGATCGTCTCGAGCGCGCGCACGCGCAGCTCGGTCTCCGACAGCTCGGAATGGTCGTGATCGTGGTGATGATGATGGTCGCTCATGAGGCAAAGATAGTCCCAGAATCCGGGCGTTGTCGAGGCGAAGACTCTGCTAACATCACACCATGGGCTGGGCTGCAAGAACCGGAATAACCGCCGCAATCGCGGCTCTTGGCGCATTCGCGGCGCAGGATGCGCGCGCCGCGAATGGCGCCTATGCGGTCGATGCCGCCGACATTTCCGAGGTCGGCTCCTGCAAGGTGGAGAGCTGGATGTCGACGGCTTCCAACACGGATTTTTCGGCGGTCGCCAATCCCTCCTGTGTTGTCGACCCCTTCCGGCCGATCGAGCTGAGCCTGCAGACCATCCGGGCCCGCAGCGATGGCGACTGGAGCACGACGGTCGCTCCAAAAGCCAAGACGAATTTCATCCCGACCGGGATCGGCCGGTGGGGATTGTCGGCCTATGGCGGCGGATCGTTCGACGCGGCGACCGGCGATGCGCTATCCGCCTTTGCCGTCGTCCCCGCGACCTTCCGCCTGTCGGAGACCATGCGCATCAACGTCAATGGCGGCTGGCTCTGGGATCGCACGGTGGATCGCCACTACCTGACCTACGGCATCGGCTTCGACTGGAAATTCACCGACACCTTGCAATGGACGATCGAGGCTTACGGGCAAGCCGGCGCCTCCGAGATCGCAAGCGCCGTGCAGCCGCGTTTCCAGACCGGTGTCCGCTACCGACCGAACGAGATATTCTCCGTCGATGTGATCTACGGCCGCAACATCACCGGCGAAAATGCCAACTGGATCACCATCGGCACCACGATCCGGTTTCCGGTCCATGGAAGCGAACCCGAACATCGGCGTACCGGGCATCTGTGAGCGCCAGGAAGACCAAGACCAGGGGAGTTTGCGTTGCCTGACTATGTCAAGATCGAGAAGGGCCTCGGGCCGGAGGGGCGGATTGCGGTGGTGCGGTTCGACCGCGGCGATGGCATCAATGCGCTGTCGCCGGAGGCGCTGCGCCAGCTCACCGCGGCCGCGCGCAGTTTTGAGGATGACGCCGCGACCTCCGTCGTGGTGCTGACAGGCAGCGCGGACGCGTTCAGCGCCGGCTTCGACCTCAAGGATGCCGAAGGCCGCTCGCGCAAGGAGATGGACCTCGGCACGCTGCGGCGGCATCTCAAGCTCGGACCGCGCCTGACCCACGCCTGGCAGGAGATGGAGCAGATCACGATCGCCGCCATCGAGGGCTTTTGCGTCGGCGGTGGCGTGGCGCTGGCCGTCGCGCTCGACTTTCGCGTCATGGGACGCGATGCCCATCTGCGCGTGCCCGAGATCGGGCTCGGCATGAACATGAGCTGGCAAAGCATTCCGCGCATGCTGCATCTGATCGGCCCGGCTCGCACCAAGCAGGCGGTGATCCTGGCCGATCAGCGCATCAGCGCGGATGAGGCCTATGCGTGGGGCCTGGTCGAGCAGGTGGTCGATCCCGGCCATGCGTTCGATGCCGCGATGGAGCTTGCGCGCAAGGTGGCAGCGCAGCCGCCGCTCTCCGTCGCCATGACGAAACTCACGGTCAACCGGCTGGCGCACGCGCTGGATAATCTCGCCAGCCACATGGACGTCGACCAGTTCGCCCTGGCAAGCCTCAGCGAGGACCACAAGGAGGGCGTCGAGGCGTTCCTGACGCGACGCAAACCGAAGTTCAGAGGGCGGTAGAAACAGGCTGGGGCCATTGATTGCGCCGCGGACTATCCGTATACGCGGCGCTGGGACAAAATAGGCCCGATCAACGGGCCGGCAAACGACAATGACGATCGAGGGGGAGGGCCCATGACCACTAGCTCGCAGGCGCCTGAGGCGAAAGGGTTTCGCTGGAAGCTGATCGCGCCGCTCGCGGTGTGGCTGGTGATCTATCTGTTTCCGGTGCCGGCAGGGCTCAACGTCAATCAGTGGCACTATTTTGCCGTCTTCGCGGCCGTCATCACCGGGCTCATCCTGGAATCGATGCCGGTGGGCGCGGTCGGCCTGATCGGGCTGACGGTTGCCGGCGTCGGCGGTTATATCGATCCCGACCCGACCAAGTCGCTGCGCTGGATGCTGGCGGGCTTTGCCGAGAGCACGGTGTGGCTGATCGTCGGCGCCTTCGTGTTCTCGATCGGCTATCGCAAGAGCCAGCTGGGCCGGCGTATTGCGCTCGTGCTGGTGCAAAAGCTCGGCAGCAACACGCTTGGCCTCGGCTATGCGGTGGCGATATCGGACTTCTTGCTGGCGCCGGCGACGCCGTCCAACACCGCGCGCAGCGGCGGCATCGTCTATCCCATCATCAGCAACATCCCGCGCATCTACGGCTCCGAGCCTGGACCGACCGCCGGCAAGATCGGCACCTACGTGATGTGGACCGCGTTCGCGTCGACTGCCGTCACCAGCTCATTGTTTTTCACCGCGCTCGCACCCAATGCGGCGGCGCTGGCCATCGCCAAGAAGACCGTCGGAATCGACGTCAGCTGGGCGCAATGGTTCTTGGGCTTTGCGCCGCTCGGCCTCCTCCTGATGGTGCTGGTCCCACTGCTCAGCTACGCGGTCTGCCGCCCCGAGGTGAAGAGCAGCCCGGAAATTTCCGAATGGGCATCGAAGGAGCTCGCGGAGATGGGCCCGATGTCGCGCAACGAATGGATCATGCTGACGCTGATCTTGCTCGCGATGTTCCTGTGGATCGCGGGCTCGAGCCCGGACATCCGCGTGCCGCTTCTGGGCTCGAATTTCGTCAACGCCACCACCGTCGTGTTCATCGTGATCTCGCTGATGCTGGTGACGGGCGTGATCGAGTTTGCCGACATCGTCGCGGAGAAGAGCGCCTGGGAGGTGTTCTTCTACTTCACCTCGCTGCTGACGCTGGCCTCGGGTCTCAACGAGATCGGCTTCATCAAATGGTTCGCCACCGAATATGCAAAGCCGCTCGCCGGGCTGTCGCCGTCGACCGCGATGCTCCTGCTGGTCGCGCTGTTCTTCTGGATCCACTACTTCTTCTCGAGCATCACCTCGCATGCCGCCGCCGTGCTGCCCGTGGTGCTCGCGGTCGGATCCGGCATCCCCGACCTGCCGGTCACGACGCTCGCCATGCTCTGCATGTATTCGCTCGGCCTGATGGGTGTGATCTCGCCTTACGCCACGGGGCCGGCGCCGATGTATTTCGGCAGCGGTTATATCGGCAAGGGTCAGTTCTGGGGCTTTGGGCTGATCTTCGGGATGCTCTATTTCGGGGGGCTCCTGCTGATCGTATGGCCTTGGCTGAGGGTCACCTGAGCCGGGCGGGAGGCCAACACCGCGGCAGATGAATTTTCTTCAGCGGGGAGACATTTGGAAAACTTCGTCCAACTCCCCACAAATATCTGACATTGCAAGAGTGACCTGAAAGGGCGATGGTGCCTGCTGCGGTGCAGCGCGCTCCAGCCGAGTCCTCGTCGCAGTTTCACTCTCCGTCGCTTGATGCGACCGGTTCCCGGATGCCCCAAGGGCGAGCGGAACTATTGTGCATGAAGGCCGCCTCCATGAACGTCCACCCGTCGCTCGCGATCGGACAGCCGATCGAACAGCTTGATGCGATCTCAGGTCGCGCGATCTCACCTGCCGCGACTGCGCCTGACGCGATGGTCCGCTTCGAAGGCATCTCGAAAACCTATCCAGCCTATCGCGGCAAGCCCGGCGTTAATGCCCTGCAAAACATCGACTTCGCAATCCCGCGCGGTTCGATCACCGGAATCATCGGCCGCTCCGGCGCCGGCAAATCGAGCCTCGTCCGGCTCATCAACGGCCTGGAGAGGCCGACCACCGGCCGCGTCGTCGTCGATAACAGAGATATCTCGGCGCTCACAGGCCGCGAACTGCGGCTCGCGCAGCGCTCGATCGGCATGATCTTCCAGCACTTCAACCTGCTGTCCTCACGTACCGCAGCCGCCAACATCGCACTGCCGCTCGAGATCGCCGGCTGGGCCAAGGCCGATATCCGTGCCCGCGTGGCCGAGCTGCTGGCGCTGGTGGGCATCGCCGACAAGCACGACCGCTACCCGTCAGAACTCTCCGGCGGCCAGAAGCAGCGCGTGGGCATTGCCCGTGCGCTCGCGACCCGGCCGAGCGTGCTGCTGTCGGACGAGGCGACCTCGGCGCTCGATCCGCAGACCACGCGGGCGATCCTCGATCTGCTCGCGAACATCAACCGCGAGCTCGGCGTGACCGTCGTGCTGATCACCCACGAGATGTCCGTGGTGCGCCAGCTCGCCAAGGACGTCGTGGTGCTCGATGCCGGCCGCGTCGTCGAGAGCGGCCATGTCGCCGACATCTTCACTCACCCCAAGCATCCGATCACGCAATCCTTCCTGGCCGAAGTGATCGGAGACAGCCTGCCGGTGTCGCTGGCGAGCCGGATCGTTTCGGCGCCGCCTGCGGGCGGGCAGGCGGTGATCCGCGTCCAGGTGCGCGGGGCAGGGGCCGGCGACACGCTGGTGGCGCGGCTCGCGCGCGAACTCGGCCTCGACGTGTCGCTGCTGTCGGCCCGCATCGACGAGATCGGCGGCCAGCATGTGGGCTCGCTGACGCTTGGTATCCCTCTCGGCATGTCCAGCGGCGAGGACGCGACGACGCGCACGCTGGCCTGGCTCTCACAATTTCAATTTCCCGCGGAGCGTCTCGGCTATGTCGCCTGAACTCATCAACCTGATCGTCCAGGCGACCGGCGAGAGCCTGTACATGGTCGGGCTCGCGGCGCTGATCGGCACCGCCTTCGGCCTGCCGCTCGGCGTCTTTCTCGCGACCAGCCGGAAAGGCGAGCTGTTCGCGGCGCCCGTCGTCAATCGCGTACTCGGCATCGTCGTCAACGCGACGCGGTCCACGCCTTTCATCATTCTGGTCGTCGCCATCATCCCGTTCACGCGGCTGGTGGCCGGCACCTCGATCGGATCGACGGCCGCGATCGTGCCGTTGACGATCGCATCGGCGCCGTTCATCGCGCGCCTGGTCGAGGCCGCGATCCGCGAGGTCGATGGCGGCCTGATCGAGACCGCATCCTCGTTCGGGGCCTCGCCGATGCAGATCGTGTTCAAGGTGCTGATCCCCGAAGCGCTGCCAGGTCTTCTGCTGGCGCTGACGCTCGCGGTGGTCAGCCTGCTCGGCTATTCCGCCATGGTCGGCGCCGTCGGAGGCGGGGGCCTGGGCGATCTCGGCATCCGCTACGGCTATCAGCGCTTCATGCCGGAGATGATGCTGGCCGTCGTCGTGGTGCTGATCGCGCTGGTGCAGCTCGTGCAGAGCGCCGGCGATTATCTCGCGCGCCGGGTCAATCGCCGTCTGCGACATCACTGACGCCGTTTTAGACATTTCGAACAAGCAGGTTCTTGTCGGTCTGGAAGCATTCCAGACTTCGAGACACGACTGAGCGCATTCGTCGCACGCGTTGCGCACGCGTCTGGAGAAATTCTAACGCAGTTCCTATCGCACTCCGAAATCGCCTGCGTTAGGGCGAGGCATCAAAAACGGTACCGGCGAAGCCGGCAGTGCGTGGGGCCTCGACGTGACCGACTTCCAACTTGTTTCGCGTTCTGACACGCGTCGTCGACAGATACAGATTCTCTTCCTCGGAGCGGCCAGCACATTTGCTCTCGTCATTCCCTTCGGTGCCGTGGAGGCGCAGACGCAGATCCCCGCCGTCACCGTCGAAGCTCCGGCTCAGCGCGCCCGGCCTGCGGCGGTCGCTTCATCGCGAAGGTCAGGCGCGACACGCACCGCGCGCGCCGATCGTCGCTCTCCCGCGCAGCAAGCCGCGCCAACCCAATCGGCATCCTCGAACGGCGTCACGGGTGAACGCGCCAACGGTCCGGTGCGCGGTTTCGTTGCGACGCGCAGCGGCACCGCGACCAAGACGGATACGCCGCTGATCGAAACCCCGCAGTCCGTCTCCGTCGTCACGACCGACCAGGTCAGGAATCAGGGCGCGGTCTCGATCGGTGAGGCGCTGCGCTACACCGCCGGCGTCAGCGGCGACGTCAATGGCGGCTCCGACACTCGCTTCGGCGCCCTCCAGATTCGCGGCTTCGACACCACCATGTCCGGCCTCTACGTCGACGGCTTGCGGATTCCCTCCAGCAATTACGTGCACTTCAACGGTCTCGATCCCTACGGCGCAGAGCGTCTCGAAGTCCTCAAGGGCCCGTCCTCGGCGATGTATGGCGGCAGCGGCACCGGCGGCATCCTCAACTACGTGACCAAGCTGCCGACGGCGCAGCAGTTCGGCGAAGTCTCGATCTCCGGCGGCAGCTTCAACCGCTACCAGGGCCAGTTCGACGTGGGCGGTCCCGCCAACAAGGACGGCACCGTGCTGTGGCGCCTGACCGGCGTGGTGCGCGACGGCGAGACCCAGGTCGACTTCACCAAGGACAACCGCGTCTTCATCGCGCCGGCCGTCACGTTCAAGCCGAACGAGGACACCACTATCACGATCCTCGCCAACTACCAGCGCGACCGGGCAGGGTGGGGCCTTCAGTTTTTGCCGGCCTCGGGCACGGTTTGGCCGAACAACGGCCGCACCATCCCGGTCTCGTTCTTCGCGGGCGTGCCGAGCTTCAACGCGTTCAACACCGAAATCGCGACCGCCGGCTACCAGCTCTCGCACAATTTCACCGACAACATCACGTTCCGGCAGAATTTGCGCTATGCCTATCAGCACAACGAGGAGAAGGTGTTTTTCGGCGGAGCCTATACCGACGAGGCCGCGGGACAGCTCGCGCGTTTCGGCAGCTACAGCAACTCCTACATCAACTCCTTCGCGGTGGACAATCAGCTCCAGGGCAAGTTCACCACCGGCTTCCTCAGCCACACCACGCTGGTCGGAATCGACTACCGCAACACCAGCTTCCGCGACACCGCCTTTGGCGTCACGACATCCGCGCCCGAGATCAACGTCTTCAATCCGGTCTACAGCTACGACTGGACCATGGGCGCCATGAGCGACGATACCGGCGTCAAGCAGTCGCAAGTCGGCCTCTACGCCCAGGACCAGATCAAGCTCGGCCGGCTCTCGTTCCAGCTCAGTGGCCGCCAGGATTTCGTCACGACCCAGGTGGACAGCGGCGTCTTCAACACGTCAGTCGCGAAGGATGCATCGGCCTTCACCGGCCGCGCCGCATTGATGTACAATTTCGACAACGGCATCGCGCCTTATTTCAGCTATTCGGAATCGTTCCTGCCGGTGCTCGCCACCGGCCCGAGCGGACAGCTGCTCAATCCCGAGACCGGCGTGCAGTACGAGGTGGGCGTCAAGTATCAGCCGATCGGCTGGAACGCGCTGTTCACCTTCGCCGCCTTCGACCTGACGCGCGACAACGTCGTTACCTTTGCGCCTCCGCTCAACATTGCCGAACAGACCGGGCAAGTAAAATCGCGCGGCCTTGAGCTCGAAGGCACGATGTCGCTCGCCGACGGCTGGAACTTGCGCGCGGCCTATGCCTATGTCGATGCAATGGTCACGCAGGATCCGGTCAATGTCGGCAAGGCGCCGGTCACCGTGCCGCTCAACCGCGCCTCGCTGTGGAACGACTACACGCTTCAGACCGAGCCGCTCGCGGGCCTGCAGTTCGGCGGCGGCGTCCGCTATGTCGGCGCGACCTGGGGCGATGACGCCAACACGTTCAAGGTCGGATCCTCGACCGTGCTGGACGCGCTGCTCGCCTACACAAGGGACAATTGGCGGCTATCGCTGAACGTCACCAACCTCGCCGACACCCGCTATGTCGCCGCCTGCTACAGCCTGTCGGGCTGCTTCTACGCGGAGGGTCGCAAGGCCATCGGCAAGCTGACCTACCGCTGGTGAGTTGGAACGAGGGCGAACGATGAGAGCGATATTCGGCAGGCTGCATCGCTGGGCGGGACTGCTCACGGCCGGGTTCCTGTTCTTCTCCGGCATCACCGGGGCGATCATCTCCTGGGACCATGAGATCGACGAGGTCCTGAACAGCCATCTGTTCGACGTCAGCAGCAAGGGCCCGGCGATTCCCTCGATTGATCTCGCCAAGATGATCGAGCAGCGCGATCCCCGTGCGCGCGTGGTCTACCTGTTCATGACGCCGGAGGAGGGCCGCTCGCTGTGGTTCTTTGTCATGCCGCGGATCGATCCCGCGACCGGCAAGCGCTACGCGCTCGACTACAATCAGATCTTCCTCGATCCCAACACCGGCGTCGAGCTCGGCCGCCGCTACTGGGGCGCAGTGTGGCCGGTGACGCGCGAAAACTTCGTCTCGTTCCTCTACAAGCTGCACTACACCATGCACATCCCGGAATTCTGGGGCAGCGACCGCTGGGGTATGCGCCTGCTCGGGATCATCGCGATCATCTGGACCATCGACTGCTTCGTCGGCTTCTACCTGACGCTGCCCTCGCGGCGGCGCGCCAGGGCGGCGCGGGCGCCTCAGGTCACGCGCCAGCTCGAACGCGGCTTCTGGGCGCGCTGGGCGCCGGCATGGACCATCAAGCCGTCAGGCAGCGCCTACCGGATCAATTTCGACATCCACCGCGCTTTCAGCCTGTGGACCTGGGGCGTGCTGTTCATCATCGCCTTCACGGCGTTCTCGCTGAACCTCTATTTCGAGGTGTTCTCGCCGCTGATGAAGATGGTGTCGAACTACACGCCGACGCCCTATGAGCAGCGGCCGTATCGCGATCTCGACGATCCCATCGAGCCCAAGGTGACTTTCGCCGAGATCGCGGCGCGCGCTGCGGCCGACGGCAATGGGCGAGGGTGGACCGTCCCGGTCGGCTCTATCAATTACGGGCCGGCTCATGGCGTCTATGCCGCCGCCTTTTTCCATCCCGGCGACGATCACGGCGCCGGCGGGGTCGGCCCGGCGCAGCTCTATTACGACAGCGAGGACGGCCGTCCGATCGGCGAACGGCTGCCCTGGGTCGGCACCGCCGCCGACATCTTCGTGCAGGCGCAATTCCCGCTGCATTCGGGCCGCATCGTCGGGCTGTTCGGCCGCATCCTGATCTCGATCATGGGGCTGGTGGTGGCGGCACTCTCGGTCACCGGAATCGTGATCTGGTGGCGCAAGCGCCGCGCGCGTGTGCGCGTGCGGGAAACGGCTGCGATGCGGCTGAACCGGCAGCTCACACCGGCGGAGTAGGGCACCCGGCTTGCCGGATGAACCTTCCCGTCCGGCATCGGCACAAAGACAGGAGATCACCCCCAGCCTTTCGGACTTCGAATGAGATCGCTTGCCTTGCTCTGCCTGCTCGTCCTGGCGACGCCCGCTCATGCGGCGACGCCCGAGCAGCACTATCTCGACCTGCGCGATCGCTACATGGCGAAATTCTCGAAGGCTGCGGAAAACGACGAGACCACCAAGCAGCATGACGCGGCGCTCAAGGAGTTGACGGGCGTCCTGCGCGGCCTGGTGGGCCCAGTCGCGATCAAGGGACTGCCGGCCGACGGCAGGACGAACGCGGACACGCTCTTCAAGGGGGACTCCGGCTTCGGCCATCTCGACGGCCTCGGCTTCGCGTCCGAAGGCGACAAGATGCAGGCCGTCGTGACCACCACCGCGCTGCTCAAGCACTGGCTTCGCGAGCACCGCGAGGACGGCATGCCGCAGGAGATTGGCGCCGCGTTCAAGTCGGACCGCTTCTACTATCAGGCGATCCAGGACTCCGCCTTCGCCAAATATGCCGAGCTGCCGATCACGAAGCCCGCGGGCGCAAGCGCGGCGGTTGCTGTACTGGGCGTGCGCGGCAATGGCGATCTGAAGGGACCGCCGCATGAAATCGACGTCGTCGCGATCCAGGGCGACAAGGTCTTCTTTCTCGCCGTCAGCGACGCCGTGAAGACGGCCGAGATGCCGGCCTGCGAGAAAGTCTGGAAGCAGATGATGGCGAGGCCCATCGACAAGAAGGACCCGCGCGGCGACATCACCCGCGAAGACAATGCGATGACCGCGTACACGGCGTGCTTCGCCAAGGAAGCACCGAGCCAGGGCTGGTACGCGACGGCCGTGAAGAAGGCGCAGAGCCAGTTGGAGCTGCTGATGGCGCGGTAGCTGCGCAGCTTCAGGACACTCCGCACCTCATCCTGAGGAGCCCGCAACGCGGGCGTCTCGAAGGATGGCCACTGGCGAGAGCTGGGCCATTCATGGTTCGAGACGCGCGTTCCGCGCTCCTCACCATGAGGGTCTCAGATCAACGTGTGCTTCCACCCAAATTCCAGCCGCGGCCACCCTCGCCAAAAATCTCATATCCCGTCGCCGTCACTGCGACCGTGTCCTCGAGCTTGATGAACCCACGCTTCGGATGCTTCATCGTGGTCTCGATCGACACCACCATGCCTGTTTCGAGCGGCAGCCGGGCGTCGGTGTCGTCGTAGGGAACCGGACCCTTGGCGGTCAGGCGAGGGGCCTCGTGGCTAACGAGGCCCATGCCGTGGGCCAGAAACTCCGTGCAGTCGCGCTGGGTGATTTTCGCCAGCTGCCGCTCGGCCGCGACGTAGATGTCGCCGCCCATGGCGCCGGGCCGCACCGCGGCGAAGGCCGCGCGCTGGACCGCTTCGATCTCGGCCAGACAGTCCTTCAGCTCGGTATCGGGATCACCGAGCACGGCCATGCGCGCGAGGTCGCCGATATAGCCGTGATAATTACCGCCGGAATCGAGCGACAGCACGTCACCTTGCTCCCAGCGCTGCGCCGACGGCGCCCGGTTGTGGCTGTTGCCGCAGGCGAGCAGGCAGTATTCGAAGGTCAGCCCTCGATTGGCTTCGGCGATCCGCAGGGCGTCCGACAATTGCTGCTTGGTCGTGCCCGGCCCGTGCCCGGCGATCACCGCCAGCATCGAGGCGGTCACCAGTTCGGACGCCGTCTTGAGTTTTGCCAGCTCCTCCGCCGACTTGACCGCACGCAGCCGCTCCAGCACCAGCAGCGCGTCCTTGAGCTCGGCACCGGGCAGGGCGTCACTGAGCGCCCGGCCTGCATCCATCGGCAGGAACGCCATCTCGACCCCGACTCGCTTCAGGGGCACGCCGGCGCCGCGGATCAGGCTGACGGCCCGCGTGATCGCATCGACCGAGCCGTTGGACTCGGTCCGGACCTGCGCCACCCAGGGCGGCGCAACAGCGCGCTGATGGGTCTCCAGCCGGTGCCCGATATAGACCGCTTTCTCCGGCGCACCCTTGGGATAGACCAGGACCGGCAGATAGCGGCTGACGCCCAGCGCATCCATGTAGTCGAAGAAGATCGCGCGGTCGGCACCCAGCAGGTACTGCACATTGTGCTTGGAGGTCGCGACCAGAACGTCGAGGCCGGCGGCCTCCATCAGGCGGTCGAGCTTGGCGGCATCGAATGGAATGGCGCGCGAGCGGTCTGCGCGGGCGACGTTCTCCTGCATGACGAACCTCCCATGGTGGCGTGGGCATCAACCGCTGCCGCGGTTTGCCCGGGGCTTGTTTGGCACCAAGTGTGAGCCGAGAGCGGGGTTCTGGGTAGCTGCGGAATGATCTGGCCTGATCTGCACAGCCATATCTACGATTCGCATAAGGTATATTATGGAATATCTTTATATATAATCAGATCAGTTGTTTAGCTAGAATTCCTCGCATCGGACCTTCGTTCCTCGTCTCTTCCAGGTCGGCCGTCGCACCTCGCCCCGACTTTCGACCGCTACTGTGCATGGGGTTGTTTTCGCGTTTTTGAATCCGGTCCATGCCTCCGAAAGCCGATATTGCCGTGAGGATGTCCGGCTGCAATAAGCGAAGCTTCGTGAGATCGCAGATGACCTTCTGACCGTCCGTCCGTATAGGTTTGCATCTCAGAACAACAACAAACTTTCCGAGGAAGCAGACCCATGAGCTTTTCCCGCCGCACGCTTCTCAAGGCCTCCGCCGCGACCGCGGTCCTGGGCGGCCTCAGTGCGCCCCATGTGGCCCGCGCCCAGAGCGCCGAGTTCACCTACAAATACGCCAACAACCTGCCGGACACCCATCCGCTGAACGTGCGCGCCAAGGAGATGGCGGCGGCGATCAAGGCCGAGACCAGTGGCAAGTTCGACCTCCAGATCTTTCCGAACAACCAGCTCGGGTCCGACACCGACATGCTGAGCCAGATCCGGTCCGGCGGCGTCGAGTTCTTCACGCTGTCGGGACTGATCCTGTCGACCCTGGTGCCGGCGGCGTCCATCAACGGCATCGGCTTCGCGTTCCCGGACTACGGCACGGTCTGGAAGGCCATGGACGGCGATCTCGGCGCCTTTGTCCGCGGCGAGATCAAGAAGGCCGGGCTCGAGGTCATGGACAAGATCTGGGACAACGGCTTCCGCCAGACCACGTCGTCGAGCAAGCCGATCACCGGTCCGGACGATCTCAAGGGCTTCAAGATCCGCGTGCCGGTGTCGCCGTTGTGGACCTCGATGTTCAAGGCGTTCGATGCGGCGCCCGCCTCGATCAATTTCGCCGAGGTCTATTCCGCGCTGCAGACCAGGATCGTCGAGGGCCAGGAGAACCCGCTGGCGATCATCTCGACCGCCAAGCTCTACGAAGTCCAGAAATACTGCTCGCTCACCAACCACATGTGGGACGGCTTCTGGTTCCTGGCCAATCGCAAGGCCTGGAGCGCGCTGCCGGAGGATATTCGCACGGTCGTCGCCAAGAACATCAATGCGGCCGCGGTCAAGGAGCGTGAGGACACCGCCAAGCTCAATGCCAATCTGCAGCAGGAGCTCGCGGGCAAGGGCCTGACCTTCAACCAGCCCGCCGTTGCGCCGTTCCGCGACAAGCTGCGGTCCGCCGGCTTCTATGCCGAGTGGAAAGGCAAATATGGCGACCAGGCCTGGGACCTGCTGGAAAAGGCCGTCGGCAAGCTGTCGTAACGCGTTGGAGCCGTCATGGCTCATGTTGAGGTCGAAGTGAGCGGAGTGGCGGGCGAGGCGACTGTTCGGTCCCCTCGCCGATCTCCCTTGCTGGCCTCGACGGAGCGCGCACTCGGCCTCCTCGTCGAAATCCCTGCGGCGATCCTGGTCGTCGCCGAGATCGCGATCCTGTTTGCCGGCGTGGTCGCGCGCTACGGCCTGCACCGGCCGCTGATCTGGTCGGACGAGCTCGCCTCGATCCTGTTCCTGTGGCTCGCCATGCTGGGCGCGGCGGTCGCGTTCCGCCGTTCCGAGCACATGCGCATGACCGCGGTCGTCGGCAGCGCCACGCCGGCCACGCGGGCCTGGCTCGATCTCGTCGCGACCTGCGCGGCGCTGGCCTTTCTGGCGCTGATCGTCTGGCCGTCCTGGGACTACGCCTACGAGGAAAGCTTCATCACCACGCCGGCGCTGCAGATCTCCAATATGTGGCGCGCCGCGGCGCTTCCGGCCGGTATCTGCCTGATGGCGGCGTTCGCGCTGTTGCGGCTGCTGCGCGCAGCCGATTACCGCATGGTGCTGACGGCCGCGGTCGCCGTTGCCATCGTCGTCAGCTTGTTCTGGCTGGCGCAGCCTTATCTGCGACCGCTCGGCAATCTCAACCTCGTCATCTTCTTCGTGGGCGTCGCCGGCTTCTGCGTCTTTGCCGGCGTTCCCATCGCGTTCGGCTTCGGGCTCGCCATCTTCGGCTATCTGGCACTGACCACGCGCACGCCGGTCATGGTGCTGGTCGGACGGATGGACGAGGGCATGAGCCACCTCATTTTGCTCTCGGTGCCGCTGTTCGTATTCCTGGGGCTCCTGATTGAAATGACCGGCATGGCACGGGCCATGGTGGCGTTCCTAGCGAGCCTGCTCGGCCATGTCCGCGGCGGACTGCATTACGTCCTGGTCGGCGCGATGTACCTGGTCTCCGGCATCTCCGGCGCCAAGGCGGCCGACATGGCCGCGGTCGCGCCCGTGCTGTTCCCGGAGATGAAACAGCGCGGCGCCAAGCCCGGCGATCTCGTCGCGCTTCTGGCGGCGACCGGCGCGCAGACCGAGACCATTCCGCCGAGCCTCGTGCTGATCACGATCGGTTCGGTCACCGGCGTCTCGATCGCCGCTTTGTTCACCGGCGGCCTCTTGCCCGGCGTGGTGCTCGCGATCACGCTGTGCATGCTGGTGTGGTGGCGCTACCGCCACGAGGACATGAGCCATGTCCGCCGCGCCACAGGCGGCGAGATCGGCAAGACCTTCGTCATCGCCCTGCCCGCGCTCGCGCTGCCCTTCGTGATCCGCTACGCCGTGGTCGAAGGCATCGCGACCGCCACCGAAGTCTCCACCATCGGCATCGTCTATGGCGCCCTGGTCGGCCTGCTCGTCTACCGCCGCTTCGACTGGCGGCGGCTGTTTCCGATGCTGGTCGAGACCGCTGCGCTGTCGGGCGCGATCCTGCTGATCATCGGCACGGCCACCGGCATGGCCTGGGGCCTGACGCAATCAGGCTTCTCGCGCTCGCTGGCGTCCGCCATGACCGGATTGCCGGGCGGCGCGGCGACCTTCATCGCCGTCTCGATCCTGGCCTTCACCATCCTCGGCAGTGTGCTGGAGGGCATCCCCGCGATCGTGCTGTTCGGGCCGCTGTTGTTTCCGATTGCGCGTGCGGTCGGCGTGCACGAGGTGCACTATGCCATGGTGATCATTCTCGCCATGGGTATCGGGCTATTCGCCCCGCCCTTCGGGGTTGGCTATTATGCCGCCTGCGCCATTGGACGCGTCGATCCGGCCGAAGGCATCAGGCCGATCTGGGGCTATCTGCTGGCGCTACTGGTAGGATTGATCGTCGTCGCCGTGTTTCCGTGGATCTCCATCGGATTCCTGTAGGCCGGCGCATGAGGGAGGTGTCGATGAGCGAGCGGCAGAACCAGTACAATATCGGCCTCGACAAGACGCCCGCCAACTACGTGCCGCTGAGCCCGTTGAGCTTCCTCGCACGCAGCGCCGCGGTCTATCCCGATCACGTCAGCACGGTCTACGAGGGGCGCAGCTTCACCTGGCGCGAGACGCATGAGCGCTGCAAGCGCTTTGCTTCGTATCTTGCCGGCAAGGGCATCGGCGTCGGCGACACCGTCGCGGCGATGCTGCCGAACATTCCGGCGATGAACGAGGTGCATTTCGCCGTCCCCATGACCGGCGCCGTGCTCAACGCGCTGAACATCCGGCTCGATGCGCCTTCGATCGCATTTCAGCTCGACCATGGCGGCGCAAAGATCATTCTGGTCGATCCGGAATTCTCTAGCGTGATCACCGACGCGCTCGCCCAGATGACCGGCCCAAAACCGTTCGTGATCGACGTCGACGACGCCGCCTTCAAGGGCGGCGCGCGCATCGGCGAGATCGAGTACGAGGCCGCGCTCGCGCAAGGCGATTCTGACTTCACAGCGATCCTGCCGGGCGACGAATGGGACGCGATCGCGCTGAGCTACACCTCGGGCACGACGGGAAATCCCAAGGGCGTCGTCACGCATCATCGCGGCGCCTATCTGAATGCCGTCAGCAATATTCTCGCAGGCCAACTCGGCCAGCATCCGGTCTATCTCTGGACGCTACCGATGTTCCACTGCAACGGCTGGTGCTTCCCCTGGACCATTGCGGCGGCTGCCGGCATCAATGTCTGCCTGCGCAAGGTCGAGCCGACGAAGATCTTCGAGCTGATCAAGCAGCACGGCGTCACCCACATGTGCGGCGCGCCGATCGTCTACAACACGCTGATCAACGCGCCCGATGCACCGAAGGGCGGCGCCGCCCGCCACGTCGTCGGCCTGATCGCCGGTGCGGCGCCGCCGGTCGCGGTGCTCGAGGGCGCCGAGAGCATTGGCATCAAGCTGACGCACGTCTATGGCCTGACCGAGGTCTACGGCCCCGCCTCCGTCTGCGCCGAGCAGCCTGGCTGGGATGATCTGCCCGCCGCCGAGCGCGCCAGCCTGAAGCGGCGGCAGGGCGTGCCCTACCCGCTCGAGGAAGCCGTCACCGTCATCGATCCCCAGACCATGAGGCAAGTGCCGCGCGACGGCGAGACCATCGGCGAGGTCATGTTCCGCGGCAACATCGTGATGAAAGGCTATCTCAAGAACGACAAGGCGACCAAGGAGGCCTTCGAGGGCGGCTGGTTTCACACCGGCGATCTCGGCGTGCTCGACGCGCACGGCTACGTCATCATCAAGGATCGCTCCAAGGACATCATCATCTCCGGCGGCGAGAACATTTCCTCCGTCGAGGTCGAGGACATCCTCTACAAGCACCCCGCCGTGCTGTTCGCCGCCGTGGTCGCAAAGCCCGATCCGAAATGGGGTGAAGTGCCTTGCGCCTTCGTCGAGCTGAAGGACGGCGCGAGCGCGAGCGAAGCCGACATCATCGCCTTCTGCCGCTCGCATATGAGCGGCTTCAAGACGCCGAAGGCCGTGGTGTTCGGACCGATCCCGAAAACGTCAACGGGAAAGATCCAGAAATTCCTGCTGCGCAACGAAGCGGGATCGGCGAAGGCGATCTCGGCCTGAGCCGATTCCATGAGTCTGGCAACGCATTGAGAGGCCCCTGCCGTCCTAATTGCTTGATAAAGCTGGACAGGCAAGGCAACTTCCAGCCGGAATCGCCGACATCAATCCGGTGACCGATCCCGCTCAGCCTTCGCCGGTGAAGGCAAAGCTCCCTATCGAGGCTTTATGGCAGCCATCCCCGCCGACAAGTTGAAGCTCTTTCGCATCCGCCGCGCGCCAAAAGGCGGTCGTAAGGCAGCGCCGGGCCCGGACATCGAGGGAAAAATCCTCGATGCGGCAGAGTTCGTCTTTGGGCATTTCGGCTTTCGCGGAGCGACGACGGCCCTGATCGCAAAAAAAGCATCGATCGCGAAACCCCACATTTACTATTATTTCGAGGACAAGGAGGATCTGTATCGCGCGGTGCTGGAACGTGCGATGAACATGTGGGCACGAGACATGGACAGTCTCGACATGACGTCCGATGTCGAGACCATCCTCGTGCGCTACATCAGCAGGAAGATCGATTTCTCGCGAGATCACCCGCATCTGTCGCGCATCTATGCCAACGAAATCATCAGCGGCGCTCAATTCATCGGCAGCTTCATTGAAAAAGTCTCGACCCCGTTGCTGCTCGACAAGGTCAAGACGCTCGACCAATGGACCGCCAGCGGGGCGATTCGGCCGATCAGCGCCGTCGATCTTTTCTTCTGCATCTGGGCGATGACCCAGGCCTATGCCGATTATTCCAGCCAGATGATCATCATGAAAGGTAAGCGACAGCTCGAAGAGGCCGACTACACCGCGGCCAAGGCGACGATCGTCCAGCTCGTTCTCGGCGGACTTGGTCTTTCGGGCCCTGCCGAGGCTGGCGCCTAGCCCTTTGTTCGGCCGTTCGTTTTTCGCCAGCGGCCCTGTTTCCCCCTCTCCGCCATTACGCTCACGTGCGGGACATCCTAGCCAGAACCGCACTGGATTTCCGGTTGCAGCGAGGCGTTTTGCGCCGGTAGCCGGCGCCAGATCCGAAATTCGTGTTTGTAAAAATATTTTATCGATCGTAAAATGATTTTATCGATCGTTATAAAATGGCATGTCGCTTGCTTCGACCCGATCTTCCGCAAAGTGCGAGCACCCATAGCAGGGACTGCGGCTTCCAACGCCGTTGCCCTGCGCCAGCAAATCCGAGGTAGAGGACATGTCATCCAACAGCGGCGACGTTCCCACGCTGATCATCACCGGCGCCCATCCAAAGCTTTACAATCACGACCTTGCTCCAACCGCGCCTGAGGGCCGAACCTGGGGTGTCTTCAGCCTGTTTGCGATGTGGATGTCGGACGTCCATTCCGTGGGCGGCTACACATTCGCGGCGAGCCTGTTCTTTCTCGGCCTGACAGGCTGGCAGGTGCTGATCTCGATGCTGGTGGGTATCACGGCGGTCTACTTCCTGATGAACCTGATCGGACGGCCCTCGCTACGCTACGGCATTCCGTTCCCGGTCGTGGCCCGCATCTCGTTCGGGGTGATGGGCGCCAATCTCGCCGCCATGGTGCGGGGCGTCGTCGGCATTGTCTGGTACGGCGTGCAGACCTACTTCGCCTCGAAGGCGGTGCAAGTCCTGATCGTCACTCTGATGCCGTCGGCCGCCGATCTCACGCACAACAGCATCGCCGGCCTGTCGACGCTCGCATGGTTCAGCTTCCTTTTCATGTGGCTGTTCCAACTTCTCATCTTCCTCAGCGGGATGGAGCGCATCCGCCGCTTCATCGATTTCTGCGGACCCGTGGTCTACGTCGTCATGTTCGCGTTGGCGATCTGGATGTTATGGCAGGCCGGTTTCTCAAGCCTGTCTCTTCAACTCAGCCCGCCGGCCGCCACAACCGCGGCGACGATTGGCGTGATGGCGAATGCCGCGATGCTGATCGTGGCCTACTTTTCGGCGCTCCTGCTCAATTTCGGCGACTTCGCCCGGTTCGGCAAGGATGAGCAAGCCATGAAAACCGGCAATCTGCTCGGGCTTCCCGTCAACTTCCTGGTCTTCTCGATCATCACAGTGATCGTGACGGCCGGTACGCTGAAGGTGTTTGGCGAGGCGATCATGGATCCAGTGCTGATCGTGGAGAAGATCGGCAATCCGTTCGTCGTCGTTATCGGATCGATCACGTTCATCGTCGCGACGATGGGCATCAACATCGTCGCGAATTTCGTTTCGCCGGCTTACGACATCTCCAACCTGAATCCCCAGCGCATCAATTTCAGGCTGGGAGGCCTCATCACGTCGATCCTGTCGGTACTCGTCTGCCCCTGGCTGTTCGTGGCCAGCCCGTCGGCCATCACGCTGTTCGTCAGCATCTTCGGCTCTGCGCTCGGGCCCATGTTCGGCATCATGATCGCCGACTACTATCTCGTGAAAAAGGAAATCGTCGTGCTGGAGGACCTCTATACAATGTCACCAGCCGGTGAATTCCATTACGACGGCGGCTGGAACTACAAGGCGCTGATTGCACTTGCGGTGTCCGGCACTCTGTCGATCGGACTCTCGCTGGCAGGCGCCTATGGACTGATCTTCAACGTCGGCGACTGGGGTTGGCTCATCGGAGCCACTGCCGGCGGACTGATCTACCGAGCCCTCTCGAAGGAGCAAAGGCCGGTTTCCGTCATTGTCGGGGCGGGCGAATGACGTCGAAGTTGCGGATCCATCGCCATGTGGGCGGCGGCCCCGCAATACCCTTGGCATGCGCGTTCGGTCGAACGCGCATGCTACCCAGATACGACGTCGCAATGATCGGTGGCGATATCGCTACCTGCTGCGAGCCCCTTCGCCAGTCTGGACTGGATGCAGGTCTGCAACCGCTTCCTCCAGGATGGTAGCAACCTCCAGCAGCGAGATCACCAAGCGCGGCGTGCGCCTCAGCCTGTCGTCGATCGCGGCGGCGAACAGATCGTTCCGCTTCCGGCTACCGAGCAATCGCCACCGTCCAAAGGCGATCTTGTGGACGTTCCCGGAAACATATCCGACCGAGGCCCATAATTGCTCGGATTCCAGCAGGAGCTCGCCTGCCATCCGATCCATCACTGTGACGATCGCGAGCAGATCATCGGTCACGGTCGCCAGACCGAGCGCGCGGCTGCCCGGATTGTCGTCATGTGAACTCCGCTCGATCGAGGCCCTCGATAATGTCCTGGCCTGCAATCCGGCGAGTTTGTCCACAAGCGCGGCGAACCGAGAACGGGCCGCGCGGACGATATCTTCCAGGAAAGACAGATTGGTCTGCGCCGACCCCGACACGACGTGCGGTTTGATCGTTTTAAAATACATCAATGCTCCCGGAGGCAACCAACGTGAAAGTTGAAGTGCTGCCTAGATCTAAGGTCATCCGACCCGAGGTGCTTGAACGTCCTGAGCCACGATTGATCGAAACCGGCCTGGAAGGAAATCAGGCAAGGGCCTCAAAACCGAACGCAGAGTGGGTCGGTCGTGTTCGGCCGCGCAGTGGAGACACATCATGACCGATGATGGCCTCTACGGCGACCGGCTTGCGAAGCTATTTCCAATGATCAGCGAGCCGAGCTCGGGCCTCGTCAAGTCGCTACAAAAAGGAACGTTCGCCGCGGTGCGGATGGCATATTCCGGACCGGTCGGCGATCCGACGCTGCCATCGCCTCCGGACGAGGCCTTCGCACTTTGCCTTCGGCTGCAGTATCAGAGAGCCGAGTCGTGGCTGGATGGCCGATATGCGCTCAAGGGCGCCTTGAAAGACGAGACGAGCATCTACGATCTGCGATGTGAAACGGTCGTTCACTTCCGCGATCCCTTTGACTTTCTCTACCTGTATCTGCCGCACGGCACGCTAAATGAATTGGCGAGCCAGCTTGATCTTGGTCGCGTCGAATATGACGTTGTCGCGGGCGCGAACTTCCTGGATCCAGTCATGGCTCATCTGGGTGCTTGCCTTCTGCCGGCGCTCGAAAGACCGCATGAGGCCAACGAGCTTTTCGTGGGCCACGTCGCGATGGCGCTCAACACGCATTTTCTCAAGACCTATGCCGTCGGCCAACCTCGCAATCGCTCTCACCGCAGCGGATTGGCGCCATGGCAACTTCGGACCGCGAAGGCACTCCTTCGCGCAAATCTCGATGGCGAGATCGCGTTGGCCCGAATTGCCGCTGAGTGTGGCGTGTCAGCCGCCCACTTCGCCCGAGCATTCAGAGTCAGCACGGGAACACCGCCGCATCGATGGTTGATGAATCAGCGTATCGAGCAAAGCAAGAGCCTGCTGGCAAGCTCGCCCCTATCGCTCACGGAAATCGCCATCAAATGCGGCTTCGCGGATCAGAGCCATTTTACCAGAGCGTTCTCAGCAGCAACGGGTGCCACGCCAGGACGCTGGCGACTGGTCCGCAAAGCTTAATCCCGGATGACCATGTCCAGGAACGCAGCGGCCGTGTCGCCGGTGCGAGGTTTTCGGCTCGGCTCCCCGGTGCGCTCCCACCAGCAAGGCCGTGCTGCGTTACGCCTGGTGATCTTGCCTGGTAGACAATTGCCGCTGATACGGGAGAGACCTTCCGCTCGCGTCGCGAAAGCGAACGGAAGATATTCCTGCCCTCACATCTTCTTGTAGGCGTCAACCAAAGCCTGGCCGTCGGCTCCCGCCTTCTTGAGCCAGTCGGCGGTGAGCTGTTCGCCGATCTTCTGGAAGCCGGCCTTCAGGGCCGGGCTCGGCGGCTCGACCGTCATGCCCTTAGCCTTGAGCTGATCGATGTACCAGGTGCTCTTGTCCTGCCAAGCCTTCCAGCCGCGGGTTTCCGCGGTCGCGGCGGCCTTGAGGATGGCCTCCTGGGTCGGCTTGTCGAGCGCCTCGAACGCAGCCTTGTTGACGAAGGTGTAGTCCTTCGGGATCCAGGCTTGCACGTCATAGAAGTACTTCAGCGACTCCCATGCCTTCGCATCGTAGCCTGTGCCGCCTGACGACATGAAGGAGTTCACGACGCCGGTCGCAAGTGCCTGCGGCAGCTCGGCGGCCTGAATGGTGACGGACTGCGCACCGACCAGTTCGCCGATGCGCGCAGTTCCAACGTTATAAGCCCGCCATTTCAGGCCCTTCATGTCTTCGATGGTCGCAAGCGGCTTGCTGACATAGACGCCCTGCGGCGCCCACGGCACGACAAACAGGAGCTTGAGCCCCTGCGCCTCCAGCTTCTTCGTAATCAGCGGCTTCGACGCCTGGTACAGCTTCATGGCGTCCGGGAAGCTGGTCGCCAGAAACGGCACGACGTCGACCCCGAATACCGGATCCTCGTTCTCGTGGATCGACAGCAAGACTTCGCCCATCTGCGCCTGCCCGGTCATCACCGCGCGCTTGATGTCGGGCGCCTTGAACAGTGAGGCGCCCGGATGGACCGTGATCTGGAGCTTGCCGGACGTGGCGGCTTCGACGTCCTTGGCGAAGGCAACGAGGTTCTCGGAGTGCGGATTGTCGGCCGGATACGCCGCCGGCAGATTCCATTTGGTCTGAGCCAAAGCGGGTGTCGCGGCCAGCACGGCGCCGGCGATCAGGGATGCGCGGAATAAACGAGACATCATCGGGCTTCTCCTCACAGTCAATTCAAACGGTACGCTCAGTCTGGGAAAGCGAGCTTGGGCAAGAACATCACGATCTGCGGATATTCCGTGATGATGAACACGGCCGCGAGCAGCAGCACGAAGAACGGGAACGCCGCCCGCGCGACGGTCAAGGTATCACGCCCACTCATGTTCTGGAGCACGAACAGATTGAAACCGACCGGCGGCGTGATCTGCGCCATCTCGACGTGGATGATGAGATAGACGCCGAACCAGACCAGGTCGAGACCGGCCTGCTTGACCATCGGCAGCACGATCACGGCGGTCAGGACGATCATCGAGATGCCGTCGATCAGGCATCCCAGGATGATGTACATGATGCTCAGATACAGCGCGAGCATGCCCGGCGTGAGCTGCTGGCCCTGGACCCAGGTGGCGAGCGCCGCCGGAATGCCCGTATAGGCCATGGCTGCGGTCGTGTAGGCAGCGCCCGCCAGGATCAGCATGATCATGCAGGTCAAGCGCGTCGCGCTCATGATGCTCTCGAGGAAGTTCTTGCGCGTGAGCGTGCGGCTCCACCACGCCAGCAGCAGCGCGCCCGAAACGCCCCAGGCGGCGCATTCGGTCGCCGTCGCAAAGCCGAGCACGAGCGAGAGGAAGACCGCCAGGATCAGCAACAGGCAGGGCGCAAGCCTGGCCGACTCGCGCAGCTTCTGGCGAAACGGCATCGGGGGATCGCGCGGCGGAATCTTCTTCGGATTCAGCAGCGACCAGATGATGATGTAGCCGGAATAGAGCACCATCACGAGCACGCCGGGCAGAAAGCCGCCGAGGAACACCTGAAGCACGGAGACATTCGCCGTGACCGCATAGACCACCATCGGGATCGACGGCGGGATCAGCAGGCCGAGCGTGCCGGAGCCCGCGAGCGAGCCGAGACTGAGGCCCTTGTCGTAACCACGCTTGTCCAGTTCGGGCAGAGCAATCTTGCCGATGGTCGCACAGGTCGCCGCCGACGAGCCCGACACCGCCGCGAAGATGCCGCAGCCGATCACGTTGACATGAGTGAGGCGCCCCGGCAGCCACTGCACCCAGGGCGACAGGCCTCGAAACATCTCCTCGGATAATTTGGTGCGGAAGAGGATCTCGCCCATCCAGATGAACAGCGGCAGCGCGGCGAGCGTCCATGACGAGCTTGCGCTCCATGTCGTGGTCGCAAGCACCGAGCCGAGCGGCAGGCTCGTGGTCAGCGCCATCGCTACGAAGCCGACGAGGCCGAGCGAGACCGCGATCCAGATGCCGCTTCCCAGCAGCACGATCATGACGCCGAGCAGAATGAACGACAGTTCGATCATGCCGAGATTGGCCATCGTCAACCTCCGCCGCCCTGTGAGATCCGTTCGATGAATTCGTCCGGGGTCTCGTCCGGCGAGCCCTTCTCGTAGCTCGGCCGGTTGCCGCTGACGACACTGACCATTTCATCAATGAGCGCGATCGACAGGATCACGAGTCCGCCGGAAAACCCGAGCTGCGGAATCCAGAGCGGAAGCGCGACGACGCCCTGCGCCACGTCGTTGAAGCGCCAGGAATCGTAGGTCATCTGCACGGCATGCCGGGTGAAATAGAGGATGAAAGCAGCGGCAATGCCGAGGGCCACGACCTCCGCAACCTGTTTGGAGCGCCCATGCAAACGCTCCAGCAGCAGGCCGACCCGGATCATCTCGCCGCGCTTGAAGGTGTGAGCGAGGCCGAGGAATGCCATCGCGGCCATGCACCAGGAGGCGAAATCATCGCCGGCGGGAATGTTGACCGCAAACTGGCGCCCGATCGACATGATCATCATGATTGCAAAGATCGCAACCATGAAGGCGCCGGCGGCGTAGCCCGCACCGAGATAAAGGAGATCCAGCGCGCGTCGCACCGGTCCCCGGCTCGTGACATCGTCCCCTGCCAACGCGATCCCCATCCTCACACGAGGCGATTCAGACGGTCCCGGCGATCGCACGTCGCGCGCCGGTCCTGCATGAATATCGCCCCTGCCCAGCGCCCTGTCTTTCAGACGTTAGATCAACATGATGGGGCCAGCGCAAGCAAGGAGTATGCCGGCTCTCGCCGGAATTTCCACCGCAGGTTCAGCGGGTCTCGAGCCGCAGCCCGTCATACGCGGGCACCACTCCCGCCGGCAGCGACTGCCGGATCACCTCATAATCGACGTCGGCCGTCATGTTGGTGATGACGGCGCGCTTCGGCTTGAAGCGCTCGATCCAGGACAACGCGTCGTTGATGCTGAAATGGCTGACATGGCTGGTGTAGCGCAGGCCATCGACGATCCAGAGATCCAGATTTTCCAGGGCGCCCCAGCTCTCGCGCGGGATGTCGTTGAGGTCGGGTGTGTAGGCGGCATCGCCGATGCGATAGCCCAGCGCAGGAATGTTGCCATGCTGCACCAGGAAGGCGGTCATCGTCACCGGGCCGCCCTTCCCCTGGATGGTCTGGCTTTCACCAGCCTCGATCGACTGCGCCGTCAGGATCGGCGGGTAATCGCTGCCCGCCGGCGAGACGAAGCAATAGGAGAACCGCGACATGATGTCGTTCGCAGTCGTCTGGTTGAGATACGTCGGAATCCGCCGGCGCATGTGCATCACCACCGAACGCAGATCGTCCATGCCATGGGTCTGATCGGCGTGCTCGTGGGTCAGGAACACTGCATCGATGTGGTCGACATTGGTCGAGAGCAATTGCTCGCGCAGGTCCGGCGAGGTGTCGATCACGATACGCGTGGTGCCCTCGTCCGATGTCTGCTCGACCAGCAGCGAACAGCGGCGACGGCGGTTCTTGGGATTGTTGGGATCGCAGGCACCCCAGCCGAGTGCCGGGCGCGGCACGCCGGCGGAGGAGCCGCAGCCCAGGATCGTCAGCGTCAGCGTCATGCGGCTCCCAGTTCTAAGCTTTCACCCTGGAGAACAGGCGAAAGAAGTTTTCGCTTGTCTGGCGCGAGATCTCGTCAAACGACACGCCGCGTGTTTCGGCGAGCACTTTTGCGACCTCGACCACGTAGGCCGGTTCGTTGCGCTTGCCCCGGAACTTGCCCGGCGCAAGATAGGGCGAATCCGTTTCAACCAGAATACGGTCGGACGGGAGTTCGGCCGCAAGCGCGCGCAAGGCCTCGGACTTCTTGAAGGTCAGGATGCCCGTGAAGCCGATATAGAGCCCGAGCGAGACCGCCTTCAGCGCCAGCTCGCGCCCGCCGGTGTAACAATGCAACACCGCGCGAAACGATCCCTTTGCCGTCTCCTCTTCCAGGATACGGCCGCAATCCTCATCCGCCTCGCGGGTGTGGATCACCAGCGGCAAGCCGGTGGCGCGGGCGGCGGCGATGTGGGCACGAAAGCCCCTCGCCTGCGCCTCCGGCGAGCCGTTGTCGTAGAAATAGTCGAGCCCGGCTTCGCCGAGCGCGACGACCTTGGGGTGCTGCGTCAGTGCGATCAGCTCGTCCGGCGCGATGCCGTCTTCCTCGTCCGCGTTGTGCGGATGGGTGCCGACCGAGCAATAGACGTCGTCGTAGCGCTCGGCGATGGCCAGAAGCTGGTTCAGCTTTCTCACCCGCGTCGAAATGGTGACCATGCGGCCGATACCAGCCGCTCGCGCCCGCGACACGATCCCGTCGAGATCCTCCGCAAAGTCCGGAAAATCCAAATGGCAGTGGCTGTCGACCAACATGGTGCGAACGCCCTCAGGCTGCCGGCTCGATATAGCGCGGGAAGGCCGGCGTCGGCGCGGGCAGCGTTGTACCGGGCGCGATGCGCGTTGCGCCGCCGAGCGCGGCGAAGTTGCGCTCCCCTTCGGGGATCCCGAGGCTGTTCAACAGCAATCCCGAGGCCGTCGGCATCGCCGGCTGGGCCAGGATGGCGATCTGGCGCACGACTTCGGCGGTGACATAGAGCACCGTCCTCTGCCTGACAGGATCGGTCTTGGCGAGCGCCCACGGCGCTTCGCCCGCGAAATAGCGGTTGGCTTCGGCGACCACAGCCCATACGGCATTGAGCCAGTGATGGATTTGCTGCGTCGCCATCGCTTCGCGAGACGCCGCGAGCATGCCGTCAGCTTGTGACAGGATCGCCTTGTCGTTGTCGCTGAACTCGCCGGGCTCCGGGAGCACGCCGCCGAGCTGCTTGGCGATCATCGACAGCGAGCGCTGCGCGAGGTTGCCGAGATCGTTGGCGAGATCGGCATTGATGCGCGCGACGATGGCCTCGTGATTGTAGTTGCCGTCCTGGCCGAACGGGACCTCGCGCAGAAAGAAATAGCGCATCTGGTCGACGCCGTACTGGTCGGCGAGGTTGAAGGGATCAACCACGTTGCCGACCGACTTCGACATCTTCTCGCCCCTGCTGAACAGGAAACCATGGGCATAGACCCGCTTCGGAAGCGGGATCCCGGCCGACAGCAGGAAAGCCGGCCAGTACACCGCATGGAAGCGGATGATGTCCTTGCCGATGATGTGCACGTCGGCAGGCCAATAACGCCAGTTCTTGTCGCTCTCGTCGGGGAAACCGACGCCAGTGATGTAGTTGGTGAGCGCGTCGACCCAGACATACATCACGTGCTCTTCGTCGCCGGGCACCTTGACGCCCCAGTCGAACGTCGTGCGCGAGATCGACAGATCGCGCAGGCCGCCCTTGACGAAGCTCACCACCTCGTTCTTGCGGGAGTCGGGGCCGATGAAATTGGGCTGCGTCTCGTACAGCTTGAGCAGCCTGTCCTGATAGGCCGACAGGCGGAAGAAGTAGCTCTTCTCCTCGACCCATTCGACCGGCGTGCCCTGCGGCCCGAGCCGCACGCCGTCGTCGTTCAGGCGCGTCTCGTCCTCCGCGTAATAGGCTTCGTCGCGCACGGAATACCAGCCGGCATAGATGTCGGCATAGATATCCCCGTTCGCTTCCATGCGCCGCCATATCTCCTGGCTGGAGCGATGATGCTGTTCCTCGGTGGTGCGGATGAAACGGTCGAACGACACGTCGAGGCGCTCGTCCATCTGCTTGAAGCGGCCGGCATTGCGGGCTGCTAGCTCCGAGACGGACATTTTTTCGCTGGCCGCGGTCTGAACCATCTTCTGGCCGTGCTCGTCGGTGCCGGTCAGGAAGAACACGTCCTTGCCGTCGAGCCGCGCGAACCGCGCCAACGTATCGGTCGCGATCGCCTCGTAGGCGTGGCCTATATGTGGGCTGCCATTGGGATAGGCGATGGCGGTCGTGATGTAGAAGACTTTGTCGCGCGCGGGGACGGCCATGGGCGTGTTGGCCTGCGGCGCTGCGATGGACTTCGGCGCGCGCGGAGCCTTGGGCTTCGAGACATTGGGCTTCGGCGGCGCGGCGACAGGAGCTGGTGTGGCGGTCACGGCAGGCGTAGCCACCTTTGCCGTCTTGGCTATCTTCTTCGCCGAAGCCTCTTTTTTTGCCGAGGCCTTGGCTAGCTTTTTGGTCGCTGTCTTCACCGGCTTCTTTGCAACGACCTGCTTCTTCGCTGCCTTCTTTGCCGTCTTCGCGGCGCTCTTCCTCCCGCTTTTCTTGGCGGCTGTCTTTTTGGTCTTCGTGGCTTTCTTGACCTTTTTGGCAGCTTTGGGTGTGCGCGCCTTCACGGCCTTCTTCGCGGCTTTCTTGACGGCCTTCGTGGCAGCCTTCTTCTTGCTGCTCTTGCCCTTGGCGGTTTTCTTAGCTCGCGCTGCCACGACGAATTCCTTTACCGGCTTCTCGAAATTTGGAAACGAACCTGCGTTAGTTTATCGTCTTGAGCATGGCCCCATCGGAAAACCGCTGCACAGTTTTCCGGATCATGCTCTAGCGCGTCGCGTCCGCCAGCCAGCCGAACACCGAGAAAACCAAGGGCTTTCGCTCCAGATTGTAGGTTTCGGTGTCGCGCGCGGCGCGGACGATCTTTTCCCATACCTCAGCTAGGCGCGCAAGGCGCGGCAGATTCTGGTTGGCATTGGCCTCGTCGGCGTGCAGGCGTTCCGCGATCCAGCGATCGATGCCGTCGATGAAGGCGGCAAGCGCAACGCGGTCGCTGGTGCCGAGCGATTCGCCGAGCGTGTGCAATTCGCGCGGATCGACCTGCGGCAGTCGCGCCAGCAGCGCGGCCGTGCGCTGCTGGAGCTTCAGGGCGTCACCGCCGAGCAGCGTCAGCGCCCGCGCGACGCTGCCCTCGGACGCCTCCGCCGCCTCGCGCAACGCCGGATCATTCGGGTCGAGATCGGCAGCTGTTGCGGCTGCAGCAATCACGTCGTCGGTTGCGAGCGCGCGCAGGCGCAGCTTGCGGCAGCGCGACTGGATTGTGGCGAGCACACGCGCCGGCGCGTGGCTCACCAGCAGGAACAGCGATTGCTGCGGCGGCTCCTCGAGAATTTTCAGCAGCGCGTTGGCGGCATTCGGATTGAGCTCGTCGACGGTGTCGACGATGCAGACACGCCAGCCTTCGGCCGCTGCGGTCGAGCCGAAGAAGCCGATCGTCTCGCGCGTCTCGTCCACGGTGATCACGGTGCGCATCACGCCGCGATCATTGGCGGTGCGCTCCAGCGTCAGCAGGCCACCATGCGAGCTCGCCGCCACCTGCCGCGCCACGGCGTCATCACGATTGATGGCGAGGTCTTCGGCGCGCTGCACGAAGGGAGCGGACGGCTGGCCGTGAGCGAGCACGAAGCGCGCCATCCGATATGCCAGCGTCGCCTTGCCGATGCCTTGCGGCCCGCCAATCAGCCAGGCATGCGGGATGCGCCCGCTGCGATAGGCGGCCAGCAGCGCGGTCTCGGCCTCGCGATGGCCGAACAGAACGCTCGTCTCGCGCGGATGAGACATGGCAGTTTCGCGCTCGGTCTGACGCGGGCTCATATGGACACCACCGATGCCGGCGTCGGAAGCAGGCGATCGCGCAGCGCGGTCCAGACGCGCCCGGCAACCGTGTCGGGGTCAGAATTGGCGTCAATCAGCACGCAGCGCGCAGGATCGTCCGCTGCGATCTTGCGATAGGCCTCGCGCAGGCCCTGATGGAAACCGAGCTTCTCGGCCTCGAACCTGTCTGGCGTGCCGCTGCCGCGGCGAGCGGCCGCGCGCTGCAAGCCGATCTCGACCGGCAGGTCCAGAATGATGGTGAGGTCCGGTTTGAGATCGCCGATCGTGACCCGCTGCATCGCGTTGATCAGCGCCGCCGGCACCTGGCCGAGGCTGCCCTGATAGGCCCGCGTCGAATCGGCGAAGCGGTCGCAGAGCACCCAGGTGCCCTGGTTGAGCGCAGGCTGGATCACGGTGCGGACATGGTCGTCGCGGGCCGCCGCGAACAGCAGCGTCTCGGCCTCGGGTCCGAGCAGCTTGCCCATGCCTGACAGCACGAGGTGGCGCATGATCTCCGCGCCGGGCGAGCCCCCCGGCTCGCGGGTGACGAGGATGCGCATCCTGGCCGCCTTGAGACGGTCGGCGAGCTTCTTGATCTGGGTCGACTTGCCCGTGCCCTCGCCGCCTTCAAAGGTGACGAAACGCCCGCGTCCGGACGGCCACTTGACCGCGCTTTCACTCATGATCAGAGCTTCTCGGCGCCCGCACGGAACATGCCGATCACGAGCTCGCTGGCGCCGTCGATTGCACGCCGTACGGTCGAGCCGGTGCCGATCGCGTCAGCGGCATAGACCGGCGTCTCCACCGCGATGTTGCCGCTGCGCCAGACCCTGACCAGCCCGACCTTCTGCCCAGCCTCGACCGGCGCGCGCACCGGACCGCTATAGACGACGCGCGCGATCAGCTTGTCGGTGCCGTTCTTGTGCACCATCACTTTCACGGGCGTCTTGGCGACCAGTCTCACCGAGCGGCTCTCGCCGCCGAACACCTTGGCGTAGCCGACGGGCTGATCGGCCGCGATCAGCGTGCGGGTCTCGAAATTGCGAAAACCCCATTCCAGCATCTTCTTGGCTTCGGTGGCGCGATCTTCGGGGTCTTCCAGCCCGTTGACGACGACGATCAGCCGCGTGCCGTTCTGCACCGCCGAGCCGACCATGCCGTAGCCGCCTTCCTTGGTGTAGCCGGTCTTCAGTCCGTCGGCGCCTTCCATCGAATTGAGCAGCGGATTGCGATTGGGCTGGCGGATCTTGTTCCAGGTGTATTCCTTCTCGCCGAACAGTTTGTAGAATTCGGGGAAGTCGAGGATGATGTGCCGGGCGAGGATGCCGAGCTCGCGCACCGTCATCTTGTTGGCGGGGTCGGGCAAGCCGTTGGAATTGCCGAAGGTCGACTTCGTCAGGCCAAGCTCGCGGGCGCGCTTGGTCATGAAGTCGGCGGCGAAAATCCGCTCGTTGCCCGCCATGGCTTCGGCCAGCGCAATGCAGGCATCGTTGCCGCTCTGGATGATCGCCCCGTGCAGGAGATCGTCCACCGTGACCTTGCTGTTGATCGCAGCGAACATGGTCGAGCCGCCGGAAGGGGCGCCGCCCCTGCGCCAGGCGTTCTCGCTGATCCGGTATTCGTCAGTCAGCTTGATGTCGCCCTTCTTGATGGCGTTGAAGACGACCTCGGCGGTCATCAGCTTCATCATGCTGGAGGGCGCGCGCAGCTCGTCGGCGTTCTTCTCGAACAGCACACTGCCGCTCGAGGCCTCGATCAGGATAGCGGTCGGGGCGTCGCCGTCGAAGCCGGAGTCATCCGTTTTCTTGGCGCCCTGGACGCTCTGGTTGGCGGCGTAGAGGGCTCCGCCCCAGCCGATTGCCGCCACCAGAGCCGTCGCGATCAGCCCACGCGCCAGCGCTCCGGCGGTGAACCGGGGGCGCCCAAACGAGGAAAGATGAAATTCCATGGCCAAGCCCTGAGAGCGGCGTTCTAACAGTTGGAGCGGGTGCGAACAACACGGGGTGGCCGCTTGTCCCGAGATTGCACGATTCTCGTCCCGCCCCTATCGTGGCACCTCAGATTTTCTGACCAAACCCCTGAAACAAGGCGGAAAAGCGATGTCCTCCACCCGCGTGATCAAGGCCAACGGCATCGATCTGTTCATCCGTGAAGCCGGTCAGGGTCCGCTGGTGGTGCTGTGCCATGGCTGGCCGGAACTCTCCTATTCCTGGCGCCACCAGATCCCGGCGCTGGCGCAGGCCGGCTTTCGTGTCGTCGCCCCCGACATGCGCGGCTATGGCCAGAGCTCAGCGCCGCCCGAGGCGACAGCCTATTCGATCTTCGACACGGTCGGCGACATCGTCGGCCTCGTGCAGGCGCTTGGCGAGAGCAAAGCGATGGTGGTCGGCCACGATTGGGGTGCACCGGTGGCCTGGCACGCGGCGCTGTTCCGGCCGGACATCTTCACGGCGGTCGCCGGCCTGAGCGTGCCGCCGCCGTTCCGCGGCCGCGGCAAGCCGCTCGACCTCCTGCGCCAGGGCGGCATCACCAACTTCTATTGGCAGTATTTCCAGGCACCCGGCGTTGCCGAAGCCGAGTTCGAGCGTGACGTCGCGCGGACCATGCGCATCGTGCTCGGCGGGCGCGGCCTTGCCGATCCCTCCGCAGCCATGTTCGTGCTGGAGGGCAAGGGATTCCTCGGCCACGGCAACCCGGAGGAGCCTCTGCCGGCCTGGCTCAGCGAGACTGACCTTGCCTATTTCACCGAAACCTTCCGCAAGTCCGGTTTTCGTGGCGGGTTGAACTGGTATCGCAACCTCGACCGCAATTGGGAGCTGACGGCGCCCTGGCAGGATGCGCAGATCCATCAGCCCTCGCTCTTCATTGCCGGTTCGAAAGACGCCGTCATCACCGGCCTGATCGGAGCCAAGCGCATCAACGAGCTCGAGCGCGTGCTGCCCAATCTGAAGCGAAAGCTGATCATCGAGGGCGCCGGCCATTGGGTCCAGCAGGAGCGGCCCGACGAGGTGAATGCGGCGCTGGTGAGTTTCTTGAAGGAAAGCGCCGCTCAGTAGAGGCCGCGGCCGCTCAGGATGCCGCGGGCCTCGGCAGCGCCGTCCGAGGCGTAGGCGCCGGACGGAGCGCTCTCGGTCGCGTAGCGGCCGTCCCCGTCATAGGACACGGCGCGCGCGTTCTGGAGCGCCCGGCCCCGGTTGCGGCTCGAGGCCGACATTTCCGAGGTCGCACTGAGTGAAGCCATGTCGGCGGAGGTGTTGCCGAGATTGTAGGGCCGTCCCTCGGGCGTCGGAACTTCGCCGCGCATGGCGCCGCGGTTCGACGACGGCAGCTCCGGCACGAAGGGTCGCGCGGAGGCGACCCGGACCATCGAGGGCGACGGCGCCGGGGTCCCGGTGCGCAAGGTGGCCATCAGCTGGCGGTCGTCGGAGCCTTCCAGCGGCGCCCGGCCGACATATTCGACGCGGACCTTGGCGACCCCATTGCCTTTGAATTCAAGCAGTTCGGCGGCCTTGTTCGAGACGTCGATGAGCCGGTTGCCGTGATAGGGCCCGCGGTCATTGACGCGGACGATCAGCGACTTGCCGTTTGAGACGTTGGTCACCCGCGCATAGGACGGCATCGGCAGGGTCGGATGCGCCGCCGTCAGCGAGCCCATGTCGAACACTTCGCCATTGGCGGTCAGGCGGCCGTGGAAATCGTCGCCGTACCAGGACGCCATTCCCTCGGCGCGGTAGTTGACGTCCTCTTCGGGAACATAGGTCCGGCCGCCCACCACATAGGGCTTGCCGACGCGGTAGGCGCCGCCGCCCTTCGGGACCGGATCACCCAAAGCCACGACCCGGGGGCTCGAGGACACGCCGTATTTCGGATCGACCCGGCTGGCGAATTTGTTGGAGGATGCGCAATTGGCGAGCGCAAGGCAGGTCGCGAC
Organism: Bradyrhizobium sp. MI1.3; assembly: GCF_055811695.1. Lineage (NCBI taxonomy): Bacteria > Pseudomonadati > Pseudomonadota > Alphaproteobacteria > Hyphomicrobiales > Nitrobacteraceae > Bradyrhizobium > Bradyrhizobium sp. MI1.3. The sequence continues at coordinate 48,414 of NZ_JBVVPQ010000004.1, forward strand.
CGCCGCAACACCGCGCGCGGCCCGCAAAACCGAATCTGACCGTCGGATCCCCATTCGCCCCAAATACCACTTTGCCGGAGGCGTACCTAACCCGCTTTGACTACGGGCAGCGCTGTCCGGTCCTTTGCTCCAAGGCGGCCCACCACCGCGTCGGAAGTGGTAACGATAACGCAACCCGAACACGGCGGAAATGGGGAGCCCACAACGATCCCGCCGGGATGGTAAACGGGGCGTCTGCGTTCGCCCCGTTGAACTACGGGGCGCGGGCGCCCTGCTCTGTGCCACGGCTGGACATTCTGTTGCGCCAAATCCTCACTCCACCCCCATTGTCGCGCCGCTCCCTGGAATTCTTTTGACTGTGCAAGGCCGCCCGCGTTTTCTCGCGTGCAGGGCGGAATGGAATGAGACGATGATCGAGACGGTTTCGGCACTGATGGGTTTGGTAAGCGCGGGGATCTTCCTGGCCCATGCGTTTGAAGGTTACCGCACGAGGGCCTGAGGCACTCGCGCGGACGGCAAGCATCACCCTTTCAAGACGGCGCGTTCGGACATTTTTAGTCGATCCGATCGAGCATCGCAGACGAGAGCGGCAGGTGTCCCATGCGCAACCATGACCTCGTATCCGATGGCTTCCTGGCATTGACCGCCGGCGGTTTGGTCTTGCTGTGCTCCAGCCTCGTGGCATTGGCCTTCGCCTGAGCACCCAGCACGAAAAATACGCTTACCGCAGTCCAAGCAGCGAACGCCGATAGAGGCTGTCGCGGGCTTCGCTCAAGCAGACGAAGCTGCCGGTAAAACCCTGGCCGTACCGCTTCTGGCTTTTGCCGTAGTAGACACCTTTGCTGAAATCGAGCCAGACGACCCGGTCGTGCGGGCAATGACGCTGCGCCTGCGCCTCGTAGCGAAATGGCGTCAGCGGTGTGGCCGATACCTCAGCGCCGCCGCAGCCGACCAGGATTGCAGCAGAGAGCGCAATCGCGCCGGGCCATTTGCCGAAGCTGCTGCTAGATACTCCGCAAGATAGTCCGCAAGCCACCACCCGCCTCCCGATCCTGGCCGTCGCACGAAGGCCGCTCGGGCACGATAGCACGAAACAGCACGGTCCTCGGAAAGCGACAGGCGCCTCACGTCTTCCGCGGGCCATCTTGTCGGGTTACAGGAAGCGGGATGATCTTGGTGCGAGGATGCTGCTGAATGTCGGTTGAGCCTGGACCCGAACTCCGCACCGAACCGCGCCTGCCCTTGCCGCGCCTGGGCTTGATCGCGATGATCATCTTCGGCTCGCGCTGGCTGCAGCTGCCGCTCTATTTCGGTCTGATCGTGGCGCAATGCGTCTACATCGTGCTGTTCCTGAAGGAGCTCTGGCATCTGTCCTGGCACGCGATTGATCTCACCGAGCAGCAGATCATGATGAGCGTGCTGGCGCTGATCGACGTTGTGATGATCTCCAACCTGCTCGTGATGGTCATTGTCGGCGGCTACGAGACCTTCGTCTCGCGGCTCGACCTTCAGGGTCATCCGGACGAGCCGGAATGGCTCGGCCACGTCAACGCGAGCGTGCTGAAGATCAAGCTCGCCATGGCCATCATCGGCATCTCCTCGATCGCGCTCCTGCGCACCTTTATCGAGGCCGGCAATCTCGGGTCGAACCGCGCCGGATTCACCGAGACTGGCGTGATGTGGCAGGTGCTGATCCACCTCACCTTCATCGTCTCGGCCCTAGGCATAGCCTACGTCGACAAGCTCAGCGACTCCGGAATGCGCAAACATGCCGAGTAATGACCGCCCGCGCTCCGCCGATGGAGAGCTGTCTTTCAGGGCGGCACGCGCGGACGATGCGAAAGCGGTGTTCGACATCACCAAGGCTTCAATCGCAGGTCTGGCGCACGGATGCTATTCGCCGGCGCAGATCGAGAACTGGATGGGTGAGCGCACGCCCCGCTTCTACCAAGAGCTCATCGCCAGGGGACGCATGACCGTCTGCCTTCGCAACGGCGTCATCGTCGGCTTCGTCGACGCCGAGCCGGGCGAGGTCGCCCGATTGTTCGTACTGCCCGAGGCCGCCGGCTCCTGGCTTGGCCAGCGATTGCTCGACATCGGCATCGCCCAGGCGCGTGACGGACATAGCGGACCAATCCGTCTCGAAGCCACGATCAATGCCGAAGTCTTCTACCAACGATACGGCTTCAGAAGCACTGGCAGAGGGCAATTCTCTCACGGCCTCGGCGGCGAGCCCATCGAGATCGTCTACATGGAGCTGTGAGCGCCGACGGCGCGCCGTTCAGGATTTTGCCGCGAGCTGCTGAACCGCCTGTTGCAGGCATTCCTGGAACTTCTGGCCGACCTGTTCGCGCGATACGCCCCTGGCGGTAAGATCGGCCGAGACTTTGCCCACGACGTCGTCCATCGACTGGTTCTCCAGATGGTCCGTCACCAACGCCGTCGCGTAGCTGGCCGCGGCATCGCCGCTGAGGCCGAGCTGGGTGGCGGCCCAGAGCCCGAGGAGCTTGTTGGACCGGGCCGTGGCCTTGAACATGAGTTCCTCGTCGTGGACGAATTGGGCCTCGAAGCCCTGCTCGCGCTTGTCGAACGTGGTCATGGTCAGCTCCATTTCGGTTTTCGCTGATCGGGGTCGGACTGGCTGGAAGCGAACGTCTGCGTGGTTCAAATCTGGATCGTTGGAAGCTTCCGGCGGAAGCCAAACGCCGTCAAGCCCGCTGGGCGTGCCCAGACCGGGGGTGTGCAGGTCACCCACCAGCTCTACGCCAGCCAACCCGGCTAGGCAGAGATGTTTACCATTGATTAAGCAGACTCAGCGCCCCATGGCCCGGAGACATCGAGAGCTGACGCATGAACAAAGAACTGCGGGAGTTTCGACGGCTTGAACGGGTCTGCCTTGAGCAGGCAGCCCTCTCCACCATGGACCTGGCGCGAAGCGGGTTGCTCAAGGTCGCCGACGATTGTCGCGTCGCAGCCGAAGCGATCGAGGCGCAATCGCCTCGCAGATCTTTCGCAACCGCCGTTCAGGCGCTGAAGCAGGCGTTGAGCGTGACGCGCGTCCCTCACCGGCACTGAGGCCGGCGCTCGCGGGCAAAGACATTTTCGACGGGGCGACCGCGTGCGCTCAGCCCTTCGCTTCAGTCTGTTCACGTGCCAACCGTTCGGCTCTCAGCCGTTCCTTGTTGGCATAAAACGCCTTCTGCGCCGCTTCATGATCGCGCATGGCTTTTTCGGCTTCGATACGGCGTGTCGCATCGCGCGCCTGCCGCTGTTCGGGGGTCAAGGGCTTGCGCCGGTAGGAAATGTCTTCCGTCATGGCCAGATAACGCGGGGGTCAGGAAAGGGTTCCCCTTGGTCCCGCCGGGCGGCAGCGTGGGCCGACGGCATAAATGTTCGAAAACAACCCCATGCACAGTAGCCAAGTCCTTCTGCAGAAAGAACTTTTTTATCGCGCTTAAGACGCGTTTGACCCGCCGGCGATCTCGATGTCTGCAATAACGGGCAAATGGTCTGAGTAAGCCCGCGCCCCTTGGTCGGTCGAAACCTTCCCGATCGGGCTGTCGGAGGTCGCATAGATCCGGTCAAGCCGCAGCAGGGGCAAATGCGACGGGAAAGTTCGCAGCCGCGTACGGTTCGGGCAGGCCTGCGCGAGCACGCGCCGCACCGATTTGATCCAGAACCAGTCGTTGAAATCCCCGAGGACGACGGTCCTTCCAGGTCTCACCAGGCTCACCAGCGCCTGAGCCTGCGCATGGCGCTCGTGGATGCTCAAGCCGAGATGCGTGGCCACCACGCGGACATCGCCGACCGGCGTCAGCAGTCCCGCGGCGATCGCTCGGCGCGGCTCCCGCTCACGATACGACACGTCGACGATCTCGGGCGGGCCGGAGAATGGGAAGCGGCTCAGCAGCGTCTGGCCGTATTCGCCATCGGCCGTGACGATCGACTTGGCGTGAACACGGTGATCGCCGACGACACTCGCCAGCTTCGCAAACGGATCGTCCGATCGGGATCGCGAATCCACCTCCTGAAGCGCGACGACATCGGGAGCCCATTTGCGAATGATGGAACAGATCCCCTCGAGATCGAATTTCGGATTGAGATTGAAGGTGCCATGCACATTCCATGTCATGAAGCGCATCGGCGCCATCAGCGCCTCCCGGCGAGCCACGTCGCGACGAATTGCGCGCCTGCGCAGATCGCGAGCCAGCCCAGGAACGCCAGTGCGAGCAGCAATATGTTGGTCCAGGACGCATTCCTGGCGAGATCTGCGATCTGAGCACCCAAAACTGCCATGGCGAGAATGCCCGGCGTCATGCCGAGCAGCGTTCCGACCAGGAAGTCACGCAGCGGCAGCGTGCTCGCGCCAGCCACGACATTCACCACCGAGAACGGTGCGATCGGAATCATCCGGATGACGACGACGGCCAGAATGCCCTTGCCGACAACACGCTCCTGGATGCGCGCGGTACGTCGTCCGAGCAAACGCTGGAGGCGCTCGCGGCCGAGTGCCCGCCCGATCGCAAACAGGACAAAGGCGCTGAGCACGACCCCCGTCATGGCGGTGACGAAACCTAGCCATGGTCCGAGTGCGGCAGCAGTTGCCGCAATGAGCACGAGAACCGGAAACACGACCAACCCGCCGACGACGAAAGCCGCTATCGCGAATGGCGGCCCCCAGACGGACTGCGAATAGGCAGACAGAAGCGTCGACATCCGGCCGGCGTCGGCGAAATCGCTCAAGGACGTGTAGGACCAGGCCATTGCGAGTCCGCAAAGCGCCACGGCTATCGAGACCATCCCGATGATCGTCTTCGTGCTCCACATGCGCGATGCCGCCCGCTCCAGATGAAGAGGCCGCTCAGGGTCCGCCACCGGCTGAACCATCGTGGCCAGAGCGCTGGTCAGGACCGAAGATTCCACGTCGCGCAGCGCCTTCGTCCCACCTTCTCTTGAGACGTCGTCCAGGAGCGCAAATAGACGATCGTCGTTCTGCGCGACGGTCTGTTCATCGAGGCCGCAGAAATGGGCGATCAGGCGACGGCGGACCGAAGCGATGAAATTTCGATGCTCGTCCGATGTGGCTTCAAAGATCAGGTCACATTCGCTGTCGGCGCCCATCGATCGATTGTTTAGATTGGCCGAACCGATCCTCAAGATCCGATCGTCGACGATCATGAGCTTGCTGTGCACCATCACGGCCGCTTCCGTGTCCCCGTTCCCCGACACCGGGTAGACGAAGCGGATACGATCGGCGATGCCGGCTGAACTGAAGCAGTCGATGAAGGCGCCCCGGCCGTTCTGCATGGCCTGGGATTCCAGCCACGAGGAATGCAGTTTCGGAGTGACGACCACAACCCGAAGCGAAGGCACACGCAGCATCTGCTCCGCCAATTCGCGCGCGATCTTGGTGGCGCTGGTGAACTGGTTCTCGATGTACACGAAGCTCGTCGCTGACCGGATCGCTGCGATCAACGAGCGTTCGACTTCCCGGAGCGTCGAACCTGTCGGACAAACCACCTCGGTCCTGGCGATACCCACCGGCATATGCTCAGCTTCCACGGGCACATTCGCCGGCCAGCGCAAGCTCTTCAGCGGGCGCCGATCGTCAATCTGTTGGCCTGCCGCGCGCCAGCGTTGCTCCGCGAGGTCGAACAGCCACGCCGCCGCATCCCCGTCGACTATGCATTGAACATCATGAAACGGCAGGTATGGCTTGCCCTGGGGATCACAGCGCGATGCGTGATCGGCGCGATGGTCACTCGTGTCCCAGCGCCTGATCGTCAGATCGAGTCCGCCGACGAACGCCAGCGAACCGTCGACACAGACGATTTTCTGGTGTTGGGCCGACCCAAATGGAAGTGTGGAATCAAGATAAAACCGGACGCGGCCATCTGTGTCGGCGGTGAATTTCGCCGCGGAATTCCATTCCCTCTCGGAAGCGTAGAACGAGACAAAGTCCCAGATGAGAATGTTGATGCGCAAGGTGGGACGTCGCTGGACCAGCGCGCGCAGGAACGGGCCGAGCTGTTCCGGCAAGCCATCATCCGCTCGCCCGGACTCGCCGACCAGCCTGGTTTCACTATGGATATCCCAACCGACGATATAAACGAGGTCCTGCGCCTGCAGCAGGGCCTCCCGCAGGGCCGCGAAATAAGCGGCAGCATCGTTGAGAACCGCCACACGCCGCGCCTCGCACCGCCGCCAGACGGTGTCGCCGGGGATCAGGGTCGATGAGCTCTGAAGCAGGGAGGCCTCGCAATTTGCGTTCGCGTTGAAACGCGCTGAACGCGGAAGGGGTTCCCCAACCAGAACCAGGCTGACCGTTCGGCGTGTGCGGATTCCAGCGCCACAGTCTCCCCTCGCCGCTACTTGGTTCGGACAGTCTTTGCACCTGCGCCTTTCAAGGCGTCCGCAATCTTCTCGGGCGCATCGCCGTGAAAGTCCACGGAGACCTCGATTGGACCTTCCAGCTTCTGGTGCCCCTCCGGCGCAGGCGCGGCCTTGGCGTCAGGACCGGCGGTGCGTGTCCCCGACGTGTTCGCGCCACCGGCGGCCTGGACGAAGACGTCGCTTCGCGGCACGCCGCATTCCTGCACGACATGCTCAATCGCAAGCTCGGCGCCGCGGCGCGTGTCGAATTCTCCGATGATCGTACTTTCCAAGGGCGCCCTCCGTAGCTGGACGAGAGTGCGAACAACAGGCCAACGAGGGCCAGGTTCCTGAACGCGATTGCGTTCCTGGCAGCGTTTTAGGACGCGCGAACAAGAACCAATCCAAGAACCAATCCAAGAACCAATCATTGCGCGGGACGTTGAGTCCGCGATGTCAGACGCTTTTGATTATTTCCGGGCGCACGCGGTCCGGGCCCTTTGCAAGGCCCGGGCGATGCCGCGCGGACGAATGAAGCATCTCCAAACCGTCGTGGCCCGGATCTACCACCTGCTGACCAAAGAGGCTGCCTACGGGCCGAACCTGCAGCATATGGACGACTTCCGCGCAGCCCAGAAGCTCGAGAAATCGATCGACTGAACTGCAATGACGGTGAGGCTGCGTTCAGCTTCCCTTACGAGCTGTCCCTGCCTGCGACCCGCCAAGCCCGGGATTGATGGCGAGCGACGCACCGGCGGCGCCGCCGGCTTCATAGGCCGTCATCGATACCATCCGGCTGGCGCTGCGCTGGGTCCGCATCTTCAGGTCGAGTTTGTCGAACTCCGCATCGACCACCGAGGTCTTGAGAACCACCAGCCCGCGGCCGGTGCTTTCGTTGACCTGATCGCGACTGGCCTTGATCGCCACCAGCCTCTGCGCGATTGAGGCCACCATGCCGAGCGCGAAGGAAGCATTGGCCAGGTGCCGCTGCTGGTGCCGGAACCTGCTGTAGTCGAGCGAAGTCTTGAAGCGTCCAAGTTCGGCGCGCACAGCGCCGTCGATCAATTCAGCCAGATAATGCGCGACCTCGATATCGGCGCCGAGGCCGAAGAACACATAACTGTTCTCGCCGGCCGCGTTCTTCTCGCGCCAGACCCGACAATCGCAGAAAAGAGCGATCGCGCCGATGCAGTCGTCCAGCGGAATTCGCTTCTTGCGAAAAGTCTCGTAGACCCTCCGTTCGCATGGCGACGCCCGCAGTTCTACGTCGGACAGCGACAAATCGTGGCGATCCAGCAGCTCGGCAACCTTGGCGGCCGCAGACAGCGCCTCGTCCTCGGTGCAGCCATTGGCGATCGTCTTGGCGCGCAACGCCTGGATGCGGAGCTTGAGCTTGTCGAGCGCTGCCGGATTGGATGTTGGATTCACGGATTACCTGCCCCGGAAAGCCTGACCGATAGACCCCCGGTCGGATCGACTGGCGGAAGGGGTGGGATTCGAACCCACGGTACCCTTGCGGGCACGCCGGTTTTCAAGACCGGTGCCTTAAACCACTCGGCCACCCTTCCGGAGCAACAATTTCAGAGGGTTAGCAGCAGCGCGAGCTGAACGAAAAAAGGCCGTTACTACCGCTTTACTACCCAACGTGGTCAGTAAGTGCTCTTTACGGTGAGACCCATAGCGCCGTCAACGCTCGACCCTTCGGACTGGCACCAAGTAAGACCTACAGGGGCTTCTGTTCCGGGAACTTGCCGAGCCACTCGCCGACTTCGTCAGGCGCGCATGACGTCCAGAAGTCAACGAAATCGTGCGTTTGAGATCGATCGATCGAGCATTCGGTCGCATAATTGCCGTCGAGGTTTCCAGATGAGCGAGCCACACGCCACCGGTGGGAAATCGGCCAGCAAAGGCGCCTATGGTGCGCATCTGGCAGCCAGTTTCCGTTTGCCCGAACCTCCCACCCATGTCCGTCGTACCTTGCAGCGAGGGACCATCGCTGTCTCGGTGCTGAGAGGAGGAGCCACAGGAAAGCCAAGCGGCTCGCTCGGTTTTCTCGACGCCTATCAGGTGATCGTTCCACTCAAAAGTATTCGGCAGGAATTCTGGCAAGGCAGTCGGTTCGTCTCATCCGATCCCGTGCAAGGTGGAACAACCTACATCATCGATCTTAGAGAAGATCCTCGGGTCCTTTGTCGGAATCCCGGCGGCACTGTGCACTTTTACATGCCGATTTCGACCATGAAGGCCTACGCCGAACAGAATGACTTACCGGCATTCGCGGATTTCATCCATCGGCCGACGACCGGCCATGACGATCCTGTCATGCGTCATCTCTCCGAGACGGCTCTTGCGGCCTTGGACCGGCCCCACGCGACGACCGGACTTCTGCTCGATTCGATCCTTGATGCTGCGTGCATCAACGTGCTCGGACAATATGCGACGTTGAATGGCGCAAACAAAACTCGAACATACGGGCTGGCAGCATGGCAGGAACGTCGTGCGAAAGACCTAATAAACAGCCAGCTCGACGTCTCCATGGCCGAACTCGCCCGGGAATGCCGCATTTCGGTCGCCCATTTCGGTCGGGCCTTCAAGCGCACCACCGGAATGTCACCTCATCAGTGGCAGCTCGGTCGTCGCATGCAGCGGGCACAAGCAATGCTGTCAGGGTCGACGCTTTCGATAGCCGAGATTGCCCTTGCGTGCGGATTTTCCAGCCAAAGCCATTTCACCAATTCCTTCACGGAGAATGTGGGTGTCGGTCCCGGGCGTTGGCGTCGATCAGGTGACCAACCAGAGACCATCGATAACGGCTAAGGCCGGCGCCCTTCGACCAATGGATAGCCCGGGCGGATCAGTTTTCCGCAACCTGCGTCACAATTCTGGAAGATTTTACCTGCGATTCTGGAAGATTTTGCCTGCGCCCTGCGCACGATATTTATCGACCGGGGAAAGGGAGTCGCAGGTGGCAGTTCATGCGAAGGTTCGAGCCGAAGCCCCCTCGCCCTTATCGCCCCAGCGCGACAACGATCTTCATTCAGGAGAAACGACGACGTCGTTCGGAAACTTCCGCCTGGACCGCGCGCGCCGCTTGCTGACCAAGGACGGAAAGCCGGTGCGGATCGGCTCTCGCGCGCTCGACCTGTTGATCGTCCTGATCGATCGCGCCGGCGAGGTCGTCAGTCGGCGCGAGTTGGTCGATCTCGCATGGCGAGGCGTGGCCGTCGACGATGCGGGTGTCAGAGTACACATTGCATCGCTTCGCCGCGTTTTGGGAGACGGTCGCGACGGTGCACGCTACATCGTCAATGTCAGCGGTGTAGGTTACAGCTTCGTCGCATCCGTCACGCGAGAGGCCACCGAGGCGCCGTCTCTGCCGACCGCATCCCCGGCGCCCCGGCTCACGGGCCGCGTGCCGCCACCACCCCGGTTGCTGGTCGGCCGCGACGATGTTGTCAACAGCCTGGTCGAACTTCTCCTTGAACGTCGGTTCGTAAGTATCGTCGGCTCCGGAGGCATCGGGAAAACTACAACCGCGACAGCCGTTGCGGACCGTTTGCGAGCGGAGTTTGGTGACGACAATATTGCTTTTGTCGATCTCGGCGCCGTCTCTGACCCCGAACGGATACCCGAGGCTATCATCTCGGCAATTGGCTGCCGGATCGGAGGCGCCGATCCCGTTGAGGAGATTTTGAACTTCCTCACCGGCAGACGCGTGCTGATCATCTTTGATAGTTGCGAGCATCTCCTCGATTCAACATCCGGTCTGGCCGCGCGCTTGTTTCAACAAGCTCCAGCTGTCCATCTGCTGACGACGTCGCGAGAAGCGCTGCGTGTCGACGGCGAGACGATCCATTTGCTAAGCCCTCTCGCCTGCCCGATGGAGGAGTGCCCCACCGCAGCGCAGGCGCTGGCCACGCCAGCCGTGCAACTCTTCCTGGATCGCGCCAAGTTTAGCGGATTCAATGGCGAGCTGAGCGATATCGAGGCGCCGATCGTCTCCGGAATATGCCGAAGAACCGACGGAATTGCACTGGCAATCGAAATGGCGGCCAGCAGGGTTGGCACCTACGGTATTTCTGGGGTCGCCAACCTGATTGTCGGTAACGTTGACCTCGGCCTGGTTGGTCGCCGCGACGCGGCTCCCCGACATCGAACGCTCGAATCGATGCTCGACTGGAGCTTCAGGCTTCTCAATCGAGAGGAACAGCGCGTCCTATCCGCCCTCTCCATGCTCGTCGGTCTGTTCACAATGGACGCCGCGTGTTCGATCACGAACAATGGCGACCATGATAGCGCCAACGTCTCCAGAACGATCATGAGCTTGATCGACCGGTCTCTCGTCTGGGTTCATCGGGAAGGTGACACCGTCTTCTATCGGCTTCCCGACACGACTCGGGCATACGCGGCCGCCAAGCTGGCCGAGACCGAACAGACTGAATCGATTGCCGCGCGCCACGCGCTCTATTTTTCGAAGCTGTTCAAGGCCACCGCGCTCGAGCACGGCACCTATGCTGATATTGGACGTCACGCGCCGCATGTCGGAAATTTGCGAAAGGCACTCGAATGGACATTTTCCAACGAGAAGTCCCGCCCGCTTGGCGTTCAGCTTGCGGCCGACACCGCCCCGCTCTTTCTCGGTCTCTGGTTGTTGAACGAATGCCGGCACTGGTCACAACTGGCATTAAGCTTTAAAGACGACCTCGGCGAAATTCCCGAGAGCGAAGCGCGCCTGCAGGAAGCGCTGGCGGTGTCCACGATGTACACCCTCGGAAATACGCCGGAGGTTCGGAATGCCCTGGAGCGTGGGTTGGTTCTCTCCGAGGCTCTCGGGCAAGCGCCCCAACAGCTTCGCCTTCTGGGCGACCTGGCCCTCTTCTTCAACCGAACTGGCGATTTCGGAGCGGCGCTGGCCGCCGTGAAGCGCAGCGGAGCCATCGCAGAACGCAGCGATTCTCCTGAAGATCGCATCAATGCTGAATGGCTGATGGCAGCTTCCAGTCATATGGCAGGCGACCAATTGGCAACGATCGCCCACTACGAGCGCGGTTCCAGGCTTGAAGCCACGACCGGCCGCGCGAAAATCAATCTGTTCGGATACGACGATCGCCTGAGGGCCCAGATCTCGCTGGCACGCTGCGTTTGGCTCCGCGGATCCCCCGATAGCGCCTGCAAGCTGGCCATCAAGGCCATGGACGATGCGGCGGAGATATCTCTGCCAAGCAACTACACCATGGCGATCACCCACTCCGTACCTGTCTTGCTTTGGAGCGGCAACACCGTTGAGTCGGCCCTGTATATCGAGCGCTTGCTTGTACACGCCCAACGTTTATCGATCAAAACTCACACGTCTGCCGCATTGGCGCTGAGAGGAGAATGGCTCTTGATGACCGGAGACTTCTCGACCGGAGTTGAGACATTGCGACAAGCGCTCGAACGGCTTCGCCGCGAGCGCCTGCACATGCTCACTCCAACAGCGTCGATAGCTCTGGCGGATGGGCTATCCCAGTGCGGAAATCATGACGAGGCGCGCGCGACGATCGACGGCGCCCTGTCATCGGCCCGGGAAATGAATCAGCAATTCTACCTTCCGAGCCTTCTGCGCACACAAGGCCAAATTATCTTGAGAAGCCCCCAACCGGACTTCGAATCCGCCGAGTCATCCTTGCGCAAGTCCATTGAACTTGCGGGAATGCAGGCCTCCCCTGGTTGGGAATTAAAGGCTGCCGTGCCGCTGGCACGCTTGTTGATACAAACTCGCCGCATCCACGAAGCCCTCGCCCTCATCGGCCCAATCTATCGCGCGCATTCGGAGAAAACGGGCTCGACCGATCTCGTCGCCGCCGCAAGCATTCTGGAGGCGCCGTGCGACTTCCACGTCTGATCGGGTCGACCTCCCAGCCCGCCGTCCGTCTTGACGATCTCTCATCGGCAGATAACGGGGCCACGCAAATAGCGAGACCCCGGTTTGATTTCAAGGAGTCCGCACAGCCGTTGCGGGCAGCTAGATCGCCATGCCGCCCGAGACCTCGATTCGCTGGGCGTTGATCCAGCGGTTGTCCTCGGACAGCAGCGAAGCAATCATCGGCCCGACGTCGTCCGGGACACCAGGACGTCCGAGCGCAGTCATATCGGCGACACGTTTGTTAAGTGCTGGATTGTCGCGCACAATACCACCGCTGAAGTCGGTCTGCATTGCGCCGGGGGCCACAGCATTCACGGCGATCCCACGCGGGCCCAGTTCTTTGGCTTGATAACGCGTAAGGACCTCAATGGCGCCCTTCAACGCGCCGTACGGCGCGCTGCCGGGAATGATGATCCGGGCGAGGCCGCTGGAGATGTTCACGATCCTGCCGCCGTCTCTGATGAGCGGAAGCAATTTCTGCGTCAGGAAAAACACGCCCTTGAAATTCACCCTGTAGAGGGCATCGAGTTCGTCCTCAGTCGTCATTTCAAACGAATTGTGATGTGAAATGCCGGCATTGTTGACCAGATAATCGAAATGCGTTGCTCCGAGGCAAGCCAGGGCTTCCCGCACCTGCGCGACAAAGCCGCCAAATGCGCTCACGTCGCCGACATCCAGCTGCAAAGGTATGGCGCGGGATTCCATCTCTCTAACTTGCGCAGTCACCATGTCAGCTTCATTGCGTGCCGACTTGTATGTGAAGATGGTATCGACACCTCTGCGGGCAAGGCTGACCATCGTGTTACGCCCAAGACCGCGGCTGCCCCCCGTGACGATGGCGATTCGTCTACGCTGTTCCATCTGAATTCTCCTTGATCCTCGCGGCCCTTATCCTAAGTGCCACGAGGTCAAGATAGCGATGGGGCACCCTCCCGCGCGTTGTGAATTGCTAAGAATTGCTAAGACGACCAATGCACCTCAATGGAGCAACGTGACGCCACACTCTCCGTTCGACAGTGACTGCCTCTTTCGAGATATAGCAATATTTTGCAATCGATAACCCATATCGATCCGCCTTCAGACGTATCTTTTCCCTTTATCGCACATGTTGAGGTTTCACGATCGCAATGGCCGCGAAACCCGGAAAGAACGGATGATGTCCATCGGCGCACAAGTGGAGCGATCGTTCAATCGTCGAGACTGTCCCTTGCGAGATGAAAGTCTACTCGAAACGGAGGGCCTCTACCAGGAACAGTCCTGGCGTCGAGTCCACCCCGGCGTCGCCGCCAGAGACATCGTAATCTCGCGCTGGACCAACCTGCAGGATGCCACACTGCGTGCCGAAGCGACGACACCACCCGATCAATATTTTTTGGGAATCGCGCTCAAGGCGTCCCGCCTGACATTCGCCGGCGATGGGCAGGCGATCTTCGATGGCAACATGCCGGCAGGCACGCTGTACGTCTCGGCGCCGTCGAAGCGAATCATCGCGCAATTTCATTCGGCGTGTGATTTCCTGCACTTCCGCGTTTCTGCCGACTACATGATTTCACAGCAATCGACGCGACAGTTACTCGCGGCCGAAAGCATGAATGAACTGGTATTGTTGCGTGATCCTCTCGTCGATCAACTTGCAAAGGTGCTGACCGGGTATGGGAACACGACCAACAGGGAGTTTGCACGCTGCATAGGCCGGACCCTCGCCATGCATGTGGCTCGGCTCGAAGGCCCACAGATCAAGGTCAATGGCTTGCCCAAGTGGCGTCTGCGTCGTGTCGAAGAGTACGTCAAAGCGCATTTCGACCGCGACATCGGTCTTTCCGACCTCGCAAACATCGCCGGTCTCTCCCGCATGCACTTCGCGGCGCAATTCCGAATTGCGACTGGCTACCGTCCGCATGAATATCTCCAGCATCAGCGCATCGAACGTGCCAAGTCACTATTATCAAACACCGAAACGCCGCTGGTCGAGGTCGCGCTTGCCGTTGGCTTCTGCACGCAAGCGCATTTTTCCACGGTGTTCAAACGCACGACAGGCGAAACGCCTGCGCGCTGGAGATCAGAAAGCAAGAATGCTTCCTCTTCGGTTCAAAAAGCTACGCGGTGTGAGCACGCGGGACGCGCAGCCACCCAGACCGCAGCCGCGAGGCCATGCGAATCGGGAAATGGCTCGCATTCGCGAAACATGTTCCCGGCCGCGAAGCCCGGTTTGGTGTCGCTTCCGTTTCCGGGCCTCATTTGCCGCCCTCAAAAGCAAAACGGCGCCCCGTGAGGAGCGCCGCTTGAATTCTTCCTAGGTCCGGCCGGCTCAGTACCCGCAGGACGCACACCCCATCTGCACCGGGGCGTAATAGGAATAGCCCGGCTGGACCATCTCGACGCGCTGGCGCGTGGCGTATTGCGGCGGGATGCGCTCGTACTGGACGCTCGGCGGCGCCACCATTACGGTCTGCGGCACCATCACGGTGCGATACTGCGCCGGCGCGCGGTGCGCCACGACGGCGCCGGGCGAAACCATCACGGTCTCGTCGACGGTGCGGTATTGCGGCTGCACGTATTGCTGCTGGTAGCAGGTCGTGCACGGCGGCGGCGTGTAGCAATTGTAGCAGCCGGCGGAGGCTGCGCTCGTCATGGAAATCGCAGCGACGACGGTCGAGAAAACGACAGCGAGAGTGCGAGACATTATTGTGGTGCCCCAATTGCCCGAAATGGATTTGCGAAGGTCGCATCAGTATACGCGGCAAACCCTTGCTTTGCCGAAGTTCGTCGAGGCATCCTTAATGCAAACGGCCGGCTTGCGCCGGCCGTTCAGAACTTGTTGACCATGCACGGCGCGTGCGATCACGCGCGCACGAGACGCTGCTACTTCGAGCGCCGCTTCACCTCGCGCACCGCGCCGCGCGCGGCGCTGGTGGTGAGCGCGGCGTAGGCCTGAAGCGCGGTCGAGACGTTGCGCTTGCGGCCGATCGCCTGCCAGGCGGTGTCGCCCTTCGCTTCTTCCGCGGCGCGGCGCTTGGCCAGCTCCTCGTCGGAGACATCGAGGGTGATGCTGCGGTTCGGGATGTCGATGGCGATGCGATCGCCGGTCCTGACGAGACCGATGTTGCCGCCTTCGGCCGCTTCCGGCGACAGATGGCCGATCGACAGGCCCGACGAGCCGCCCGAGAAGCGTCCGTCGGTGACGAGCGCGCAGGCTTTGCCCAGCCCCATCGATTTCAGGTAGCTGGTCGGATACAGCATCTCCTGCATGCCGGGGCCGCCGCGCGGGCCTTCATAGATGATGACCACGACCTCGCCGGCGACGACCTTGCCGCCCAGAATGCCTTCGACGGCCGCGTCCTGGCTCTCGAACACGCGGGCGGGGCCGGAGAATTTCAGGATCGAGGCGTCGACGCCGGCGGTCTTCACGATGCAGCCGTCCTGCGCGAGGTTGCCGTAGAGCACGGCAAGACCGCCGTCCTTGCTGAAGGCGTGCTCGAGGTTGCGGACGACGCCCTTCTCGCGGTCGGAATCGAGCTCGTCGTAACGACGCTCCTGGCTGAACGCGACCTGCGTCGGGATGCCGCCGGGCGAGGCCCGGAAGAAGGTGCGGACAGACTCGCTCTTCGAGCGCTTGATGTCCCAGCGCTCCAGCGCGTCCCTCATGGTCGGCGCGTGCACGGTCGAGACCGAGGTGTCGATCAGGCCGGCGCGATCGAGCTCGCCCAGGATGCCCATGATGCCGCCGGCGCGATGGACGTCCTCGACATGCACGTCGGCGACCGACGGTGCGACCTTGCACAGCACGGGCACGCGCCGCGAGAGACGGTCGATGTCCTGCATGGTGAACTTGACCTCGCCTTCATGGGCGGCGGCGAGCAGATGCAGCACGGTGTTGGTCGAGCCGCCCATCGCGATGTCCAGCGTCATCGCGTTCTCGAACGCCTTGAAGTTCGCGACATTGCGCGGCAGCACCGAGGCGTCGTCCTGCTCGTAGTGGCGGCGCACGATGTCGACGATGGTGTGGCCGGCCTCGACGAACAGGCGTTTGCGATCGGCGTGGGTTGCGACCACCGTGCCGTTGCCGGGGAGCGCAAGGCCAAGGGCTTCCGTGAGGCAGTTCATCGAATTGGCCGTGAACATGCCCGAGCACGAACCGCAGGTCGGGCACGCCGAGCGCTCGATCACCTTGACGTCCTCGTCGCTAACCTTGGAGTCGGCGGCTGCGACCATGGCATCGATCAGGTCGACCGCCTTGGTCTTGCCCTGCAGCGTGACCTTGCCGGCCTCCATCGGTCCGCCCGAGACGAACACGGCGGGGATGTTGAGCCGCAGCGCCGCCATCAGCATGCCGGGCGTGATCTTGTCGCAATTGGAGATGCAGACCATGCCGTCGGCGCAATGGGCGTTGACCATGTACTCGACGCTGTCGGCGATCAGTTCGCGCGACGGCAGGCTGTAGAGCATGCCGTCATGGCCCATCGCGATGCCGTCGTCGACCGCGATGGTGTTGAACTCTTTCGCCACGCCGCCGGCCTGCTCGATCTCGCGGGCGACGAGCTGGCCGAGGTCCTTGAGATGGACGTGGCCGGGCACGAACTGGGTGAAGGAATTGACCACCGCGATGATCGGCTTGCCGAAATCGCCATCCTTCATGCCGGTTGCGCGCCAGAGGCCGCGGGCGCCCGCCATGTTGCGGCCGTGGGTGGTGGTGCGGGAGCGATAGGCTGGCATGGCGGTTTCCGTCCTCGGGTTTGGCCGGCCGGGCGGGGCAAATTTTCGAAGCCGCCTCAGGCCTTTCCGGCCGGATAGCGCACGGGGGGAACGCGCGCAACGGGAACTTGGGCCGGACAGGGCTCCCCTGCTCCCGGCGCGGGCTCTCTCACCTGCCCCGGACGCAGCGCAGCGTCTCTTCGACGGTGCGCTGCAGAGCCGGGGCCCATCTGGCAGCGAGTGCTATGGCTTCCTGGGTCCCGGCTCGCGCCTCGCGCGTCCGGGACACGAGAGCTGAAGTCCTATTGCAACTCGGGATCGAGCCGGTCTCGCAGCCAATCTCCGATCACCGAGACCGCCAGCGTGGTCACCACGATGGTGGTGGCCGGCGCCAGCATGATCCAGGGTGCCCGGGTCAGGTACTCGCGGCCGTAGCCGACCATGTTGCCGAGGCTGGTCATCGGCGGCTGCACGCCGAGGCCGAGAAAGGACAGGCCCGACTCCATCAGGATCACCTCGGGAAAGACCAGCGTGGTCGACACGATCAGGGTCGAGGCGATGTTGGGCAGGATATGCCGGAGGTAAATTCGCGCCGGCGTCGCGCCGAGCTGCCGGACCGCCGCCGCATAGCCTTGGGCATTGGCGGAAATGGCAAGGCCCCGCGCGATACGGGCGTAGCGCTCCCAGCCGAAAAATCCCATCAGGCCGATCAGGAGCGGCAGCGAATTGCCGAAGAAGGCGAGCACTGCGAGCGCCATGATCAGGAAAGGCATGCTGGCCTGGAAGTCGGACAGCATCAGCACGAGCTGCTCGACGGGCCCGCGGAAATGCGCGGCGAGGAAGCCGAGCGTGGTGCCGACAATGGCTGAAATGGCCGTCGCGCCGAAGGCGATCAGGAGCGAGATGCGGATCGAAACGAGCAGCCGCGACAGCACGTCGCGGCCGAGTTCGTCGGTGCCGAGCCAGTGCGCGACATTGCCGGGACTAGCGAGACGATTGCGCAGGTCGAGCTGGGTATAGCCGTAGGGGGCGATCTTCTCGGCGAAGGCCGCGATCACCAGCATCGCGACGATCCAGCCGATCGCGATGGCGACCGAGACCGGGATCGCCGGGAGGCTCATGCGGCGGCGGGCCGACGTGTCTTTCAGCGTGGCGTCGGTCATGCATGCGCTCCCTTCATGCGTGCGCCCCCTTGGCGCGCAGGCGCGGGTCGAGGAAGCCGTAGAGGAAGTCAACGATCAGGTTCGAGGTGACCATGGTCATCGCCACCAGCAACAGGATGCACTGCACGACGGCGAGGTCGCGGTTGGCGACGGCGACGACGAGCAGGCGCCCTACCCCCGGCCACGAAAACACGCTCTCGACCACGACCGCGCCCGCGATCAGCGTGCCCACCATGAAGCCCAGTATGGTGACGGTCGGGATCGCCGCGTTGGGCAGCGCATGCGACGTCACGACTTTTCGCCACGGCACGCCCTTCGCCGAGGCGGTGCGGATATAGGGCTGGCCCAGCACCTCCAGCATGGCGCTACGGGTGAAGCGCGCCAGCACCGCGGCGCCGCCAAGGCTGAGTGTCACGATCGGCAGGATGGCGTGACGCCAGCTGTCCTGCCCGCCCGAGGGCAGCCATCCGAGTTGCACGGCGAAGACGAGCACGAGCAGCAGCGCCAGCACAAAACTCGGCACGGTGAAGCCGGCGACCGCCGTCATCATCACCGCGCGGTCGATTCCCGAGCCCCGGTGCAGCGCCGCGTAGATTCCGGCGGGAATGCCGAGCGCGACCTTGAATGCGAAGGCCGGCAGCGTCAGCGCCAGGGTTGCCGGAATCCGCTCCAGGACAAGCTCGATCGCAGGCCGCCCGTCGCGCATGGAACGGCCGAGCTCGCCCTTGGCGATCGCACCAAAATAATCGAGATACTGAAACCAGATGGGATCATCGAGGCCCCACGCCCTGCGGAAGGCGGCGAGGACTTCCGGCGGCGCTTCCGGTCCCAAAATCATCAGCGCGGGATCGCCCGAGAGACGCAGCACCACGAAGGCGAAGGTGACGACAAGCACGATCGTCAACGCCGCGCGTCCGATCCGAATGGCGAAATAGCGTCCCATCAGGCCGCATCCCGCGTCTCGACGTGCGGCCCCGCCACAAGGTGGCAGGCGACCTGCCTGTCGCCACCGACGTTCGACAGCGCTGGCACCTCGCTTGCACAACGCGCGATTGCGCGCGGGCAGCGCGGATGGAAGGCGCAGCCCTGGGGACGCGCCGCCGGGTTCGGCGGATCGCCTGCCAGCACAATGCGGCCTGCGCTGCGGCGGCCCGGCGCGGGCGATGCCGAGACCAGTGCTTGCGTGTACGGGTGCTCCGGCCGCGCGAACAGATCATCGGCGCACCCGATCTCGACGATGCGGCCGAGATACATCACGGCCACCACATTGCTGATCTGCCGGACGACCCGCAAATCGTGGCTGATGAAGAGCAAGGTCAGCGCAAGCTGCGCCTGGAGATCGGCGAGCAGATTCACCACCTGAGCCTGGATCGAGACGTCGAGCGCGCTGACCGGCTCGTCACAGACCAGGAAATCCGGCTTTGTCGCCAGCGCCCGCGCCAGCACGATGCGCTGGCGCTGTCCGCCGGAGAGCGCACCCGGATAGCGCGCACCATGTGCGGGTGTCAGTTCGACCGCGCGCAGCAATTCGCGGACCCGCTCCTCGCGCTCGAGGGGCGTCCCGAGACCGTGAATGTCCAGAGGCTCACGGATTTGGGCGGCGACCGGCAACCGCCGGTCCAGCGCCCCCAGCGGATCCTGGAAGATCATCTGCATGTGCGCGCGTTGCGCACGCCATGCGGTCGTTCCGGGCGTTGCCATCGGCTTGTCGTCGAACCGCACCTCGCCGTGATCCGGCGGCTCGAGGCCGAGCACGATGCGGCCGGTGGTCGACTTTCCCGAGCCGGACTCGCCGACGAGGCCCAGCGTCTCGCCCCTGGGAATCGTCAGCGACACGCCATCGACTGCATGAATGGCGGCACTTCGGCCGAACATCCCGGAGCGCATGCTATAACTGCGCGAAATCGAGGACACTTCGACGAGCGGACGGCTCATTCGGCGGCGATCCCGAGCAGTGCGCGACGCGAAGCCTCGGCGCGGATGCAGGCCACGGCGCGATCCTCCGCGATCGGCGCGAGGCTTGGAGCCACAATGCCGCACGGCGCTTCTGCCAGCGCACAACGCGGCGCGAAGGCACAGCCATCAGGCATGCTCGCGGGATCGGGCACCGTTCCGGGAATGGCGGTCAGGCGGCGCCTCGGTCCGTCGAGCGGCGGCAGCGCACCGATCAGGCCCTGCGCATAGGGATGGACGGGATCGGCGAAGAGCTGGTTCGCCGGCGCCTCCTCGACAATGCGGCCCGCATACATCACGGCCACGCGGTCGCAGTTTTCCGCGACCACGCCGAGATCGTGGCTGATCAGGACCATCGCCATGCCCATCTCGCGGCGGATAGTCGAGAGCAGTTCTAAAATCTGCGCCTGAATCGTGGCGTCGAGCGCCGTAGTCGGCTCATCCGCGATCAGCAGGTCTGGATTTCCGGCGAGCGCCATCGCGATCATGATGCGCTGGACCTGGCCGCCGGAAAATTCGTGCGGATAGGCTTCGAGCCTGCGCGTCGCGTCGGGAATGCCGACCAGATCGAGCAGCCGCCGCGCTTCCGCTTTCACCGCGCCACCCGAGATATCGCGATGCAGCGCCAAGGACTCGCAGAGCTGCTTGCGGATGGTCAGCACGGGATTGAGTGCGCTCGCGGGATCCTGGAAGATCATGGCGACGCGCCCGCCCCTGATACGGTCGAGCTCGGCGGCGGGCGCACCGAGGATCTCGCGACTGTCGAGACGAACGGAGCCCGAGACGCGGGCATTCCGCGGCAACAGGCCGAGTGCCGCAAGCCACGTCACCGACTTACCCGATCCGGACTCGCCGACGAGGCCAAGCGCCTCGCCCTTGTGCAAGGCGAGATCGACACCGCGCAGGACTGGCACGCCGTGGAAGGCGACGCTGAGGTCCTTGATGCTGATCAGCGGCGCCACCGATCAGGCCTCGAAATTGCCGGCGCGGAAATCCATCGCGAAGGCGGGCGACGCCTTCCACTTGATCGACTTCGGCTTGGCCGTGAAGGTCGCGTTCTGGTGCAGCACCGTATAGGCCGGGTCTTCGCGCTCGGCGATCTCCAGCATGCGGCGGAACGCCTTCTTGCGGGCGGCACGATCGATCGAGGTTTCCAGGAACTCCGAGAGCGTGTTCAGCTCGGCATTTGTCCACTCGCCGATCTGCTGCTGCTGGCCGTTGGGGCCGTGCTGGGCAACCAGCGACGATACGGGATCGTTGAAGGCGGCCGAGTTCGACCAGTCGCGGACCGCGCGCGTCGGCGCACGTTCCATGATCTGCGACCAGTTCTCCTTGGTTTCGATCTGGACGTTGAGACCGACCGACTTCCACATCTCGACCAGCACTTGCGCGGTCGCGACCTGGTTGGTGTAGTAATTGTTGAGCAGGCGATACGGAATAGGGTCGCCCTTGTAGTTGGCCTGCTTCAGCAGCTCCTGCGCCAGCTTGGGATCGTAGGCCGGCACGTTCCAATCGGCATTGAACATGTCGCCGTAGAACTCCCACTGCAGGCCCTTCGGGACGCGGGTGCGACCGGCCCACAGGCTGTCGACGATCGCCTGGCGGTCGATCGCATGGGTGAAGGCGCGCCTTACAAGCGGATTGGCGAGCTGGGCGTGGTTCTTGTCGAATACGGTCAGACGATGATTGAGGATGGTGCCGCCCTGCACTTCGAAGGTCGCGTTCTTCTCGATGCCCGCGATCTGGTCCGGCGGGATGTCGCAGGCGAACTGGTACTCGCCCGACAGCAGCCCGTTGATGCGGCTCGCGACCTCCGGGACCTCGAGGAAGCGAATGCGCTTGAGCGGTGGACGGCCGCCCCAATATTCGTCGTGGGCTTCCAGCGTCAGCGACACGTCGGGCTTGAGTTCGACAACCTTGTAGGGCCCGGTGGTAACAGGCTTGCGCGCCCAGTCGAGATAGCTCGCGGATTCAGCCCAGGCGCGGCGGTTCGCGATATCTGAGCCGTAGCGCGACAGCCGACCCTCGATCGTGACGTCGGGCGTCGCGTTGTAGAAGCGCACGGTGTATTTATCGACGGCATCGACGCGGACGAGATCCGGCCAGATCCGGCGTGCAACCGCCGGAACGTCCGGCGGCAGTTCCTTGCCCGGCCGCGGCGTCGGAATTTTCTCAAAGGCCTGGATGGTGCTGCGGCTCTTGGCCTCGGTCTCACCGAACATGCGCTCGCGGCTGAACGTGAAGACGACGTCCTCCGCCGTCAGCTCGTCGCCATTGTGGAATTTGACGCCCTGGCGCAGCTTCACCTCGACAGTCTGGTCGTCGATACGGCGCCACTCGGTGGCAAGCCCCGGCACGGCCTCAAGGCTGCCGCGCCAGTTCTTGGAGATCAGGCCTTCCCAGATCGAGGAGAAGAACACCCGCTCGCCGACATTGGACTGCTCGCGCAGCACGTCGAGCACGTTCGAATTCGTCACCTTCTGCACCGCGATGGTGACCGAGGGACGGTTGTCGGCCTGCCCGATCGCAAAGCGCGGCAGCAGCAGCGTGCCTGCGGCAATGCTGCCGGACTTCAGGATGGTACGGCGCGTGAGCTTGCTCATGATGATAACCCCTGCCGGTTTTTTTGTCGGCTATTCGGCGAGACCGAGCGCGGCCAGATGGGCTGCGCCAGCGCGGACGTCGTCGTGGTTGCGAAGTTCGAGGATCAGTCGGGGGTTTGAGGTCAGCCGGCCCAGCGCGCGGAACACGGCGATCCACGGGATGTTGCCCTCGCCCGGCGCCCAATGCCGGTCAGCAAAGCCGTCGGTATCCTGGAGATGCACATGCGCCAGCATGTCGCCGGCGGTCTCGACATAGTAGTCGACCGGCGGCGCGCCGGTGGAGATGTGCGCGTAGTTGGCGTGGCCGGTGTCGAGGGAGACGCGCACCTTGCTGCTTTCGAGCGCCTTGGCGAGACGCACGCGATCGCGCGGATCCTTGTCCTCGATGTTCTCGATGACGATCTCGCAGCCGATGGTTTCGGCGCGCACGATCACCTCGGCGAGTGTCGCCTTGACGCGTTCGACGAGATTGCCGCGATTATCTGGATAGAGGTCGAGGTTGTTGTGGTCCCAGGTCGTGAATGGCGAATGGATCACCATCTGCGTCGCGCCGAGAAACTCGGCGGCTTCGAGGCCTTGAAGCAGGCGTTTCGTCACGACTTGGCGGATCATCGGGTCGTGGCTACCGATCGCGAAGCCCCAGAACGGTCCGTGGATGCCGAGCCGGCCGGTGTGACCTGAGAGCATCTGCTTGATTTCGCTAGCAGCACTTCGCCAGTCGCCGTCGAGCAAGTCCGCGCGAAAAAAATCCTGAATTTCGAGATCGCGCTGCCGTTCGAGAAGCCAGTCGCGATGGGCAGGGATCGATTTGATGGACAATGCGGCGCCCAGTACCGGCTTCGACATGGCTTGCTCCTCGGCCGTCAACAATGACGGGAGCAGCGCTAGACCAGTTCAATGACAGGCCGGTGAAATGCAGGTTCCGCAGCGCTGAGGAGATGTGGACATCCCCGCGATCGCGTGCATCGAATTCAGGCAGCGGCGAGTGCAGACGCATGCATCTGCGCTCGGATCAAGCGCGATGAAATCCGTAGTGATCCGGAATGGAATCCTATTCTGATGTCGCGTACATCGCGGGACATCGATCGGCGGCCTTCCAAGGGCATCACCCTCTGATCGCGCAACATGGGGTTGGGGGACCACATGGGGCGGGGGGATCAAAGGCTGGGGCAAGGTTACGAGGTCCGGACTCCTAGGCACTCCGGACCTCGGGACTTTCTAGATTGAACGTGATTTCGCGCCGCCGGCTTGATCAGCCGTGCGGCGCGAAGTCGTTTTGGCGTCGTTATGCCGACACGGGCGCTAGCGCGTCTGGGGCTCGATCGTCACCGTGCAGTCGCCCTGCCCTTGCGTCGCCACCACGATGTTGCCCGCGGGAGCGCCGAGGGCGATCGGCGCGGACGAGCCGCCGCCGGGCATCTGGACAGTCACGCTCAGAGAATCGGTTCGCGCGGTCGAGCCTACGGTCGAGGGCTCTGCCTGGGCCACATTGCCCGAGGCGTCACGCCGCATGATCTGGCAGTTCACATTGCTGCCCCCGGCCGCGCTCCCTCCTGCCGCAGCCATGCCCGATGAGGTGCCGCCGCTCATTTGCGCACGTGCTCGCGACGGATCGCGGGGCACCTGGCTCACGATGCGATGCGTCCGCGGCTCCACAATGACGACGTCATCGCCGGTCGCAAAATATTCGTAGTCGCGATATTCGGGCTCGATCGAGACGATCTCGGGCGGAAGCCTGTGAAGGCGCACGCGCGAGGGAATGGTCTCGCCGACCCGGATCGAAATGTTCAGATTGCGCTCCGGCTCCGCCAGGCGTGCACGGCTCACCGTTTCAGAAATCCGCACCTGCTTCTCGGAGGTTACCTGCGCCTGCTGATTGGCTTGCGTGTTGGTCTGCGTGGTCTGGTTGGCTTGGTTGGTCTGCGTGCCCGAACTGGCAGGTGCGCTCTGCGCATTGTTGGTCGGGGCCGTCCGGTTCGTGTCGGTCGCGGTGGCCGGCCGGTTGTTCTGCTGCGCCGGCGGCTGCTGCTCGGCCGCGTTGCGCGGCGGCTGGGTCTGGTTGCGCTCGTTCTGGTTGGCTGCGGCACCCGTGCGCTCGTTCTGCTGGCTAGACGTGCCGGACTTGGACTTCTCGGACTCCGCCGTTGATTTCTGCGGCGCGGATTTGTCCTGCTTCGTCTCAGCACTGCTCTTGCTGTCGCGTCCGGGTTTCGTGCTCTCGGCATCGCGGTTGCGATCGCGCGAGGGCTCGCGGGATTCTTGCGCCTGATCCTTCGATTTCGGCTGGTTGCGCTCGGCAGAACTGGCCGGCTGGCGCTTATCGTCACTCGCGTCCTGCCTGGCAGCGCCGCCCTTCTCCTCGCGGCCCGCGCCCTGCAATCGTTCCTGGGCGCCCTGCGCGCGCTCTTGAGCACGCTCCTGAACACGCTCTTGGCCGCCGCCGTGTTGCGGTGCGGCGCCTTTCGCCGGCTCCTCGGTCCGTCTCGGCTCGTCCCTTCGCTCACCGGGTGCCTGGGCGTAGGCGAAGCCGGAAGCAAGCATCAGTCCGATAGCTGCGGTCGATAACATCAAGTGCTTGCGCATGGTCCCTCTCCTCGGAAATTCGCAACAACAGACGCGAACGTTCTGTGGGTGCGAAGGTTCCTGATCAGGAACGAGGGCCGATCACGCGGTTCTCACATCTCACGGGTCTCACATGGGGTCCTTCAGCGTGAGCCGCGCCGTGAATGTCACGCTGGTCTTTCCGACCAGCGCCATGCCTTCGACCTCGGCGCCGTCGGCGGAATAGTCGCCCGAAAAGCCGCAGGTCACTTCCCTGCCGCCGAACGCGAGTGTCTTGCCGACGGCCTCGGTGTGCTGATTGACGGTCATGTCGCCGCGCCATTTCCCGTTCCGGAAGGTGTAGCTGCCGGTGTAATAGAAATAGCTGTCACCGCCCATGATGCGGCCATCGCAGAGCACGACGACGCCTTTGGCCTGGCCGCGCTTGCCGTCGCGCATCTCGATCTCAAAGATGTAGAGGCCGTTGAGGACCTTCTGTGGGTTGGCGCCCTGCTCGGGCTCATCGCCGGCCGACATCGCTCATCTCCCGTTCAAACCGGCACATTCCGTTCGAGATCTTCAAGCCACGCCGCCGCGCTCGAATCCGACGGCGCGCGCCAGTCACCGCGCGGCGACAATGAGCCGCCGGCCGAAACCTTGGGGCCGTTCGGCATCGCCGAGCGCTTGAACTGGCTGAAAGCGAAGAAGCGGCGCAGAAACACCTCCAGCCAGCGGCGTATCTCGGGAAGGTCATAGGCCTTGCGCTTATCGGTCGGGAATGCCGGCGGCCATTCGCCCTGAGCAACGTCTTTCCAGGCCTGCAGCGCCATGAACGCGATCTTGGATGGCCGCATGCCGAACCGCAGCGTGTAGAACAGGTTGAAATCCTGGAGCTCGTAGGGACCGACGGAAGCTTCCGTGCTCTGTGGCTTCTCGCCCGGCTTGGCCGGAACCAGCTCCGGCGAGATTTCCGCCGACAGGATCGATCCAAGCGTTTGGTTGACGTCGTCGCTGAACTGCTTGGAAGCAATCACCCAGCGGATCAGATGCTGAATCAGCGTCTTCGGCACCCCGGCATTGACGTTATAATGCGCCATCTGGTCGCCGACGCCGTAGGTGCACCAGCCCAGCGCGAGCTCGGAGAGATCGCCGGTGCCAATCACGATGCCGCCGTGATGATTGGCGAGCCGGAACAGATAGTCCGTGCGCAGGCCCGCCTGCACATTCTCGAAGGTGACGTCGTAGACCTTCTCGCCCTTGCCGAAGGGATGGCCGATGTCCTTCAGCATTTGCGTCGCCGTGGTGCGAATGTCGAGCTCCTGCCAACTCGTCTGCAACGCCTTCATCAGCGCCAGCGCATTGGTCTTGCTCTCGCTGCCGGTGGCAAAGCCCGGCATGGTGTAGGCGAGAATGTTTTCGCGCGGCAGGCCAAGCAAATCGACCGCCTTGGCGGCGACGATCAAAGCGTGGGTGGAATCGAGCCCGCCCGAGACGCCGATGACGACGCGCTTGGTGCCTGTCGCGCGCATACGCTGGACCAGGCCCGCGACCTGAATGTTGTAGGCCTCATAGCAGTCCTGCTCGAGCAGGCTCTCGTCGCTCGGCACGAACGGAAAGCGCTCGACCTTGCGCAGGAAGCCGATATCGGCGGCCGGCGGCTTCAGGGCAAAAGTCACTTTCCGGAAGAAACCCTCGCGCTGCCGGCGGTTGTCGTCGAAGGTTCCCATCAGCGCGCGCTCCTGCCTGAGCAGGTCGAGATCGACGTCGGCCAACGTGATCTGGCCGCCCTGGCGGAACCGCTCCCCCTCGGCCAGCAGCACGCCGTTCTCGTAGATCGAGGTCTGGCCATCCCAGGCCAGATCCGTGGTCGATTCCCCTGCCCCGGCGGCGGAATAGACGTAGGCCGCGAGGCAGCGCGCCGAAGTCGATTGGCACAAGAGCGCGCGCGAGCGGGCGCGACCGATCGTGATCGGGCTGCCCGAGAGATTGATCAGCACGCTCGCGCCCGCGAGTGCGAGCTCGGAGGCCGGCGTCACCGGGATCCACATGTCCTCGCAGATCTCGACGCCGATGGTCAGGCCCGGAACGTCCTCGGCCGCGAACAGGAGGTCGACACCGAACGGAGCATGCAGCCCGCCAAAGGCGACCATCTCTCCGACCATACCGGCGCCGGAGGCGAAATGCCGTCCCTCGTAGAATTCGCGATAGGTCGGCAGGTAGCTCTTGGGCACGACGCCCAGGACCTTGCCGCGATGGATGACGACCGCGCAATTGTAGATCCGATTGCCAAAGCGCAGCGGCGCGCCGACGATCAGGATGGTCATCAGGGCCGAGGATGCCTCAACGATGGCCACAAGCCCGCGCTCGACCGCATCGAGCAGCGGATCCTGCTTCACAAGATCTTCGATCGCATAGCCGGACAGACACAGCTCCGGAAACACGGCAACCGCCACTGACTGTTCGTGGCAGTCCTTCGCCGCCGCCAGAACCGCCGTCGCGTTGGCCGTGGGATCGGCCACATGAGAGGTGGTGACGCAGGCCGCCACGCGCGCAAATCCGTGGGCATAGATCGAGTGGAAACTCATCGAGCACAGTCCCTTTGTCTCGTCGCGACCGGCCTCCGCCAGCTCTGGACTCCATTTAACCCATCGACATGGCCCCGTGCAGGCCATTCGACGGCATGCATAACGGATTTGCAGCTTCGCTGCCCGGCGCCCGGCCCTTGGAGGCGGTGTCAGGCTCTGCGCACCAGCATGCCGGGCAGATCGTCGCACAGCCATTCGGCGATCCGGGGCCAGGCATGGCCATGGGTCCGCGCCCCCATGAACAGGCCAAGATGGTTGCTGGGCTCGGAGGCCGCCGCAACGAAGGCCGGCGGTGTGCCGAGCAAACCGGCGGTGGCGAGCGCCTGCGCAGCCGGCACGACGTCGTCATCGAGCCCGGCCAGCAGGAAGACCGGCGCCTTGACGTCCTTCAGATCAATCACGCGGCCGAGTGCCGTGAATTGGCCGCGCGCGATCCGGTTCTCTCGGAAGATCCAGTTGACGATCTCGAGATAATAGGTGCCGGGCAGATTGAGAGGCTCGGCGTTCCAGCGCTCGAAGCGTGCCAGCAGCGCCGCACCTTCCTCGCCGGAGAGGTCGCTCTGCAGCGCCGTCGCGATGTCGTCGCGGCTCGGCGCCTTCGACCAGACCCGCAGCATCTCCTCGCCGCTGACATTGCCGCCGCCGCGGGCGACGAGCTGGTCATAGACCATCTCCGGCGCGTTGCGGGCGAGCTGCGACAGCCTGGAGTCGATCGAGAGGTCGACGGGCGCGCCTGCCAGCACCAGCCGCCGCACCTTGGCGGGAAAGCGCGCCGCATAGAGCAGCGACAGCCAGCCACCCTGGCACAGGCCGACGAGATCGACCGGGGCGCCGATCTCGTCGACGGCGACGTTGAGATCGCCGAGATAGCTGTCGATCGAGAGATAGCGCATGTCGGGTGCGGCCGAGCGCCAGTCGGTGAGATAGACCCGGTCGATGCCGCCATTTTGCAGGGACTGCACCACGCTGTGGCCGGGCGCGAAGTCGGCGATCAGGGCCCGGTGCAGCGCATAGGGCGCGCAGACCAGTGCCGGGAGGCCGGAGCCCGTTCGCGTGCAATCGCGCAGGCGCATGGTCGCAAGCTCCAGCGCGACGGAGTTGGGCGTGGTCCACGGCAGACTGCTGTCGGCCTGCTCCGGCGGACCGCGGTCGAGCCATCCGAAGCAGGCGTCCATGGCAAGCCGAGCTGCTGCGAACGGCCACAGCAGCGGGTCATCCGGGACCGGGCCCGGTGCGCGCTGCTGTTTGCCGGTCTTCTCCGCCATGGCTATCTCACGGTCCTCACAGGAAGGCCTCGAAGCTGACGAGCGAAATACCGCGCTCGCGAAAACTCTGATGGGTCGCGGCCACCGAGCCGTCGAGATCGATGCCGCGGCAGGCGTCCTCGATGACTGCGACCTCGAACCCCGCCTTGCGGGCATCCTCCGCCGAGAAGCGGACGCAGAAGTCGAACGCGAGGCCGGCGACGAAGACGGTGTTCAACTCGCGTTCGCGCAAATATCCGAGCAGGCCGGTCGGCGTTTTCCTATCGTTCTCGAACAGCGCCGAATAGGAATCGATGCCGCGCCGAAACCCCTTCCGCACCACGAGATTTGCGCGAGTGGCGTCGAGATCGCGATGAAATTCAGCGCCGGCCGTGCCCTGCACGCAATGGCTCGGCCAGAGCACCTGGACGCCATAGTCAAGCGCAATGGTCTCGAACGGCTGTTTGCCCGTATGGTTCGGGGCAAAGGAGACATGATCGCGGGGATGCCAGTCCTGGGTCAGCACCACATTGGCGAATTTTTGGGCGATCCGATTGATGGCGGGGACAACCTTCTCGCCGCCGGGCACGGCGAGCGCCCCGCCCGTGCAAAAATCGTTCTGCACGTCGATGATCAGGAGCACGTCGCGGTCGGAAATCTTCATCGCAAGGTCCATTCCAGGCCATCCCGCGCGACCGGCGCCGAAGGCCACGCCGCCAGTGTCGATCTTCCCGCGCTGCTTCGCAACCACCGAGGGGGTGCGGCGATATGCGCGAATGCACCCCGTCGGGACCGGGATGCAACGGTTTGGGCTGATGCGTGTTGACTAGATCCACCCGGGGACGGATTCTGGCAGCCGTTCGCGTCTTGCGATCGGATAGAGCGGAGAAAGCGGTTCCCGCAGCCGGAAAGGCTGCGGCAGCCATACGCACATGACCATCGGCAAGACAGGACAGATTCTTCTCGCCGATATCGGCGGCACCAATGCGCGCTTCGCGCTCAGTCAGGGCGACCAGACCGGACCGATCGACTACGTCAAAGTGGCAGACTTCCCGACCGTCCGGGAAGCCATCGCCGATGTTCTCGCGCGTCGCTGCCACGGCCTACCGCCCCCAAGGGCCGTGCTGGCCGTGGCGGGCCCGGTGACCAACAACCGCTGCGTCATGACCAACAGCCCCTGGGTCATCGACGGCAACGAGCTCCAGCCGGCCTTCGGCTTCGACAGCGTCCATGTGCTCAACGATTTCGAGGTGGTGGCCTGGTCCCTGCCCGCCCTGCAGCCCGCCGACCTGATCCCGCTCGGCGGGCAAGATGGCCTTCCCGGAGAGCCGTTGCTGGTGGTCGGCCCCGGAACCGGCTTTGGCGTTTCCTGCCTGGTCGAGCGCCATGGCGCACGACTGGCGGTCGTCACTGAGGCCGGCCACGCGACCCTGCCGGCGGAGGACGAGCGCGAGGAACGCGTCATCGCCTGCATGCGCCGACGCCTCGGCCATGTCTCCATCGAGCGTGGCGCGTTGTCCGGTTCCGGCCTGCAAAGCCTCTACGAGGCGCTGGCCGAGATTGACGGCGCTCAGGTGCCGCATCGCGATGCTGCCGCCATCACGAAGGCCGCCCTGGAAGGCAGTTGCGAGCTCAGCCGCAAGACGCTGGAGATGTTTTGCGCCATTCTCGGCTCGGTCGCGGGCAATCTCGCGGTGACCTTCGGCGCACGCGGCGGCGTCTATATCGCCGGCGGAATCGTGCCGCGCTTTCCCGACTTCCTTGCAGCTTCCGCATTCCGGGCGCGCTTCGAAGCCAAGGGACGCTTCCAGGACTATCTCCGCGACATCCCGACCCGGCTGGTCACCAAACCCGATGCGAGTTTCCTCGGCCTCAAGATGTTCGCCGAGCACAACCAGCCTTAACGGCGCGCGCCTCCGTTCGCGCCCAGTAATTCACAGCTGATTAACGAGCACGCGCGCGCGACGCGGGATCGTGCTTGCGCGCACGTCCCGGATGAGAAACAATCCTGGCTTGTGTGTGGCGTAGTTGCGGGGGCGTGACATGCGTAAGCAGGATCTGGGTTTCGACTATCACCGCTATCACCGCCTGCTGCTCGAGGCGGACGACGATGGCAAGCGGCTGGCCCTGATCGAGCTCTTGATCGAGGAAAAGGCGCGTGACCGCCTCGCCGCCCAGCGCGCTTCGGACCGCGCCGCCATGACGGCCCACACCATCGCTACCGTGCTAAAGAACGGGCGCCAGTGAAACGAGTGATTGCGCTACGGTGCCCGCAAACGCGGCATCAATTGCCATTTCGTTAACGATCCCTCGAAAGCTCGCGTCAAACTTTTTGCTCTAGGAGTTCCCTCACCTGATCCAATTCAGGGGCAACAAAGGGGGGAATGAACATGAGCATGATTTCGATCGCCGCGATGCCGGCCACCATCGAAACCCGTTTGGCCGATTCTTCATTCAAGACCATCTTGCTGTTTTGCTGCACGGGCCTGGTCGCCTCGTTCGGCCTGATGGCGCGCGGCATCGATCTCGGCGCCGGCCTGATGTGAGACCGCAACAAATTCCGTTGCGAAATGGCCGCCCCTGACGGGCGGCCATTTTTGTTTTGGTCTCAGTGCGGGGTCTTAGCTGCCGCTTCCGGAAACATCGAATCGATCATCGCCCTGAGCTGATCGATCGAAATCGGCTTGCGCAGGATCGGCCGCCGTCGGAGCAAGGACGGCAGCAGCTCCGGACCGTAGCCCGTGGCGAACAAAAACGGCTTGCCGCGACGCTCGATCAGGTCGGCGACCGGATCGACGTAGACCCCCTTGAGATTGATGTCGAGGATCGCAAGATCGTACTGCGCGGTCATGGCGAAAGCACTGGCGTCCCGCACATTGTCCGCTTCCGCGGCGACGTGGTGGCCGAGTTCCTCCACCATGTCCGCCATCATCATCCGGATCAACGTCTCGTCTTCGACCAGGAAAACGGAGAGTCCGTCCGCCATATCAACCCCGCAATCAGCTTCCGAAGCTAATCATAACCGAATCGCGAAGAGGATTCACGAATTCGTGGCGGGGGCCGTTAATTCGGACACGCCCGATCCGATTCAACTTGATCAATCCAGTCCTCGTTCGTGGCTGAGCCGCACCATCTCCTGTACGAAGACCTGCTTCTGCTTGTCATCGAGGCTCGAATAGAGGGGTTCGGCGGCGTCGGCGACATTACGCTGGTCGGCAGCGCGGTCGATGAGAAATTGGGCCTCGTTGCGCATCTGCTCGACGATGTCGTCGGGAGGATCCCGCTTGGCGCGCGCAACCCGCAGGTTGAGCCGCTCCGCACCGTTATGCCCGAGGTAGTGCATGGCGCTCGAGAATCCGTACCAGTGCTTCTCCTGCTCGGGCGTGAGGTTCAGTTCGGTCTTGATCCGCTCGATATAGGAGTCGCTGTTGGTGACGATCTGGTCGGCGGTCAATTGCGGCGCGCCGGTCTGGGTCAGGACCGTGACATCCTGCGGCGCGTTCTTCGCCTCCTTGCTCGCCTTGGCGCCCTTGCCCGCCTTGGCGCTCTTGGCATCCTTGTCCTTGCCGGCGCCCTGCTTGGCGTCCTTGGCCGCATCCTTGCTTGCGTCCCTGCTCGCATCCTTGGCTGCAGGCGCCTGATTGCCATTATTGCCAACGCCGAGCACGCCGGTGAAAACGCCGACCACACCGCCGATCGCGCCGCCGAGCACGCCGCCGACTGGCCCGGCCGCCTTGTTCCCGGCCGCCGCTCCTTCCTGAACGCCTTTGACCAGGCCTTGAGCGTTCGCCACCGCGGCTGCGCCGAGCAGCAACACGAAAACGGATCCCAGCGCGAACCATCGCCGCAGGTTAAGCCGCGCGAGCGGCGCCGGGTTGATCATTCTGGTCTCCATCTCGATCTGATTAGGCTGTTGGGGGTGAGAACCACTCGCCAGTTGCAACTCTATCGTTTTCACCGCTTCGAGGTCTAGCCACCGACAATTGCTATCCACGCCCGAAAAGTGTTTGGCCCGAGGCGCTTATGCAGGTTTATTCGAGACTGCGGCGTAATTGCGCATGCATCGACCGGGCAGGTCGGCGCAAAGTGTGCGTCGCAAAATGACCGATTGTGGTTCATGGCCCGCGCAGGACATCGAGGGCACTGCCACCTTCCCGGACACAACGTTAGTTCTAGGCGCAAGCCGTTCGGTTTTCTCGACAGAAGCAATCAATCATGATCTGATCGCGCTACCAATTTGCCTTCGAAGCCGACGGCATCAATAAGAAACGTCGAACAAGAAACTTTCAAAAAGAAAGCAGAACTCGGAAGAGTTCAGAGGAAACGCCAGAACAATAAAACACCCAAGCGAGGAAACGAGATGTCACGCAAGACACTGACGCGACGTCAATTTGTGGCTGCCACTGCAATGTCCTCCACGGCGCTGATCGCGGCGCCCTATGTCCGAGGCGCTTACGCCGCCGGCAAACTTTCGATCGGCTTCTGGGACCACTGGGTGCCCGGCGCCAACGATGCCTCGACCGCTCTCGTCAAGGAATGGGGCGAGAAGGAGAAGGTCGAGGTTTCGATCGACTACATCACCAGCAACAACAAGAAGATCGAGCTGACCGCAGCGGCCGAAGCCCAGGCCAAGTCCGGTCACGATATTCTCCAGATGCCGAGCTGGTGGCCGCACGCTTATTCCGAGAATCTCGAGCCGCTCAACGACGTCATGGAGCCGCTCATCAAGCAGAACGGTGAGGTGAACGACACCGTCAAATATCTCGGGCGGTCGGGCGGCAAATGGCTCGCAGTGCCCGCGACGCCGGGAAGCCAGATCAAAGGCCCCTGCTCCCGCATAGATCTGATGAAGAAACACGCCGGCATCGACGTGCAGGAGATGTATCCGGTCGGCGCTCCGCCGAAGGCGGACAACTGGACCATGGAGACGTTCCTGAAGGCGGCCGAGGCCTGCCACAAGGCCGGCTTCCCCTTCGGCATCGGTCTCGGCGAGACCACCGACAGCGTCGACACTGCCGGCGCGATCTTCCAGTCGTTCGGCGCCGAGCTCGTCAACGCCAAGGGCGATATCACCGTCAAGACCGACGCGGTGCGGCAGGCGCTCGAATTCTACAAGAAGCTGATCGCCGTCCTGCCCACCGACGCGCCGTCCTGGGACGATGCCTCCAACAACAAATGGCTGATCTCAGGCCGCGGCGCGATGATCCTGAATCCGCCGAGCGCCTGGGCGGTCGCCAAGCGCGACGCACCGCAAGTCGCCGAACAGTGCTGGACGCACGGCTTCCCGTCCGGTCCGAAGGGCCGTTTTGCGCCCTTCCTGCCATACTTCTGGGGCGTCTGGGCCTTTGGCAAGAACAAGGAAGCGGCCAAGAGCTTGCTCGTTCACCTGTCCTCGCCAGCGGCGATCGAGAAGTTCGTCGCGGCGAGCGGCGGGTACGATCTCCCGGCCTACGCGAACATGACGAAGTTCAAGACTTGGGCCGAGGAAGGGCCGCCGAAGGGCACACTCTTCCACTATCCGGATCCCTACAAGCAGCAGACGATGTCGATCGCCGCGTCTCCGGCGCCGCCGAAGATCGCCCAGCAGATCTACTTCCAGGCGACGCTGACCAAGATGGCGCTGCGCTTTGCACAAGGAGAGAAGTTGGAAACCGCGCTCGCCTGGGCCGAGGGCGAGTGCGAAGGCTTCATGCGGACCTGAGCCGGGTATGTGCCATGGCGGTTCACGCTTCGGGCGTGGGCCGCCGAGGCACCCCTCGCTCGATCCGCTTGCCGAATGAAGCCGACGGCTGCGCCGGCTTCGCCGTTCCAGATATCCTGCTAGGTGTCCTGCAAAGAGGCTAAATTCATGGCCGATGTCGTCGTTGAGCAAGGCCGTCCCGCTCGAGCTGCGAGCCCGCGCAAACGGGCGAGCCTGCGCAATGCAATGGGACGGAAATCGACCGTAGCGTTCTTCCTGACGCTGCCGCTGATCCTCCTGATCGCCCTGCTCGTACTTTATCCCGCCTTCTACTCGGTCTACCTGGCGACGCTGAACAAGGCGATGACAAAATTCGTCGGCCTCACCAACTTCACCTTTCTGTTCAAGCGCGAAACGTTCTGGATGGTGGTGAGACAGTCCTGCATTTTTGCGATCACCGCCGTGGTCTTCAAAGCGCTGATCGGCTTCATCGTCGCGCATTTCGTCCACAACATTCCCGGCAAGAAGCAACGTAAATGGCGCGGCATGCTGCTGGTGCCCTGGGTGATCCCGCCGGCGATGAGCACGCTGGCATGGCTGTGGCTGTTCGACCCCTCCTACAGCGCCTTCAACTATACGCTCTCGTTCTTCGGCATCGGTCCCATCCCGTGGCTCGGTGATACCTTCTGGGCGCGTTTCTCCGTCATCCTCGTCAACGTCTGGTACGGCGCGCCGTTCTTCCTGATCATGTACCTGGCCGCGTTGAAATCCGTACCCGATCAGCTCTACGAAGCCGCAGCAATCGACGGCGCCAATTGGTGGCAGAAGATCTGGCACATCACCTTGCCGATGATGCGCAACATCATCGCCATCACCACGCTGTTCTCGCTGATCGTCACTTTCGCCAATTTCGACATCGTGCGCATCCTCACCTCCGGCGGTCCGCTCGACCGGACGCACCTGTTCGCCACCTGGGCGTTCCAGGTCGGCATCCAGAGCAGCGACATTCCGCTCGGCGCCTGCGTCTCGCTGTTCATGGTGCCGATCCTCGCCGTCGCAGCGGTCTTCATCCTGCGCGATGTCAACAAACGTGGGAACGAAGCCTGATGAGCACGCTCGCAATCGACAAGGCCGGACCGACACGCAAGGTCAAGCTTCGAAGCATGAGCCGCGACCGCACCTGGGCGCTGCGCTGGTCCTACTTTTTCCTGGTGCTGTTTGCGATCTTCTTCCTGATCCCGCCGATCTACATGCTGATCACCTCGCTCAAGAGCAGCGCGGAGATCTCGGCCGCCACCAATCCGTGGTGGGTATTTCATCCGACCCTCTCGAATTATGTCGAGCTACTGACCTCGAACCAGTTCCTGCGATTCTTCTGGAATTCGTCGATGATCTCGATCGTGGTCGTGATCGTGACGATGTTGATCAGCATTCCGGCGGCGTTTGCATTGGCGCGGATGAAGTTCTGGGGCTCGGCGACGCTCGCGACCGGCGTGTTCCTGACCTATCTCATTCCGGACAGCCTTCTGTTCATTCCGCTGTTCAAGGTGCTCGCGACCGTCCAGGAGTTCACCGGCATCCCCCTGCTCAACCGGTGGTACGTGCTGGTGTTCATCTATCCGACGCTGACCGTGCCGTTCTGCACCTGGATCATGATCGGTTATTTCGCCTCGATCCCGAAGGAGCTGGACGAGGCGGCTCTGATCGACGGCGCCTCCTGGCTGCAGACCCTGACGCGGATTTTCATCCCCGTTGCCCTGCCCGGCCTGATCGCAGCGACCATCTTCGCCTTCACCGTGTCCTGGGCGCAGTTCCTCTATCCGCTGGTGTTCACGACATCCATCGACCAGCTCGTGCTGCCGGTCGGCATCACCACCACGCTGATCAAGGGCGACGTCTTCAACTGGGGTCAGATCATGACCGGCGCGCTGCTCGGCGCTGCCCCGCCCCTGGTCATCTACGCCTTCCTGATGGACTATTACATTGCCGGCCTGACCGCCGGCGCGACAAAGGGTTGATGTCTTATGGCTGAGGTTGCGTTGCGGAAGGTGGTCAAGCGTTACGACGACGTCGAGGCGGTGCGCGGCATCGATCTCGACATCTCCGACCATGAGTTCATCGTGCTCGTCGGCCCCTCCGGCTGCGGCAAGTCGACGACGTTGCGGATGATCGCGGGGCTCGAGGACATCACCGACGGCGACATCATGATCGGCGGGGACGTCGTCAACGACGTGCCGCCGAAGGACCGCGACATCGCCATGGTGTTTCAGAACTACGCGCTCTACCCGCACATGACGGTCGCGGAGAACATGTCGTTCGGGCTGCGGCTCAAGCACTATCCCAAGGCCGAGATCAAGGCGCGGGTGACCGAAGCCGCCCGCCTCCTCGACATCACCGACCTGATCGACCGCAAGCCGAAGCAGCTCTCCGGCGGCCAGCGCCAGCGCGTTGCGATGGGCCGGGCCATCGTGCGTAACCCAAAGGTCTTCCTGTTCGACGAGCCGCTGTCCAATCTCGATGCCAAGCTGCGCGTGCAGATGCGGATCGAGATCAAGAAGGTGCACCAGAAGGTGCGTACCACGACGGTCTACGTCACCCACGACCAGGTCGAGGCGATGACGCTGGCGGATCGCGTGGTGGTGATGAACAAGGGGCGGATCGAGCAGATCGGCACCCCGAACGAGCTCTACCACAAGCCGGCCACGCGCTTCGTCGCGGGCTTCATCGGCTCGCCGGCGATGAACTTCATTCCGTGCCGGCTCGAGGATTTCGGCGGCAAGCTCAACATCCGCCTGACGGACCGCATCTCATTCCCGTTGCCGCCGGCCCGCGCCGCCCGTTACAGCGCGCTGCCCCGAGCTGAAAACCTGTTGCTCGGCATCCGTCCCGAACATCTCACGGAATCGCATGCGCATCTGGAGCCGGGTGTCGAGACCTTCGACACCGTGCTTGATGTCACCGAGCCGATGGGAATGGAGACGCTGGTCTATTTCGGACTGGAAGGCACGCCCGTCTGCGGCCGCGTCGATCCCAATGCGGGCGCCAAGGACGGGGCACCCATGCGTTTGGCGATGGACCTCAACAATATGCACCTGCTAAACGAGGCGACCGGCGTCGTGTTGTGACGGCCGGCCAAGAAACTCGCGCAGGTAGGGACGATGTCGACCAACAAGAAGAAAATCTTTGTCACGCAAACTTTGTCGCAAGGGGCCCGCGCCCTCCTCACCCAGCGCGATGACATCGAGCTCATCGAGTTTCCGAACCTGATCTCCGCCAGGGATTTCGAGGCATTGCTGAAGAGCCACGCGCCGGTCCATGGCGTGGCGCTCGGCGCCACCGCTTTCGGCGAGACCGAGCTCGAAGCCTCGAAGGACATGAAGGTGGTGACCCGGATCGGCGTCGGTTACGACGCCGTCGACGTACCAGCCCTCTCCCGCCGCAAGGTGCCGCTGATGGTCGCGGGCAGCGCGAACTCGCCCTCGGTCGCAGAGCAGGCGCTGTTCATGATGCTGACACTGGCAAAACGCGCGCAGGAGATGCATTCCTGCGTCAAGGACGGCAAATGGGCCGACCGCCTCGGCATGCTGCCGTTCGATCTCTACGGCAAGACCGTCCTCATCATCGGCTTCGGCCGCATCGGCACCCGCACCGCCAAGCGCTGCCTGGCGATGGACATGAATGTGCAGGTCTATGATCCCTATAAGCCCGCCACAGAGATCAAAGCAGCAGGCTGCGAGCCGGTCGCCGATCTCGATGCCGCGCTGCCGCACGCCGATTTCGTCACCATCCACTGCCCGAAGACGCCAGAGACCGTCGGCCTGTTCGATGCTGACAGGATCGGCCGGATGAAGCCGAAATCCTATCTGATCAACACCGCGCGCGGTGGCATCGTGAAGGAGACGGCGCTGTACGACGCACTGGTCTCGGGCAAGCTCGCCGGTGCCGGCATCGACGTGTTCGAGGTCGAACCGCCGCCGGTCAGCAACGCGCTGTTCGCGCTGCCCAACGTCATCATGGCGCCGCATGTCGCCGGCGTCACGGTCGAGGCGGTGAGCCGGATGAGCGAGCAGACCGCGCGCAACATCCTCAGTGTGCTGGACGGCGATCCCATCCGGCAGAACATCATCAATCAGGATGTCCTGGGCTGAGCTGGTCTCCCGGGCGGTTCTTCTGGGCGGACGATCAACCCGCCCGCCTTCGGAACGCCAGAATGAGTCCCATTTTGGTGCAGATCGAGCCCTCACTCAGCCTTAATCAAACCCGCGTAATAGGTCCGGCTGCGGCGGCAGTGGGACAGACTTGCCGGCCGCGTCGAGCTGGAGGATGGACCCTTGTCAGAGATCGACCCGACCGACCACGCGTTGGCGACCATCGCCAGCATCCTGGAGCACCCTGAACCCGTCCTCGTCGTGCGCGAGACCGAGACCGTGCGCGAGACCGAGACCGTCACCGTGACCGAAATGGTGGTTGCTGGTGAGGATGGGGTCGCGGACGAGCACGCTGTGGTCGACGAGCATCCGGTTGTCGAGGAGCAGCCGCTGGTGCCGGAGCATACCGATGCCGACGGCTACAGCAAGGTCGGCCCCGGGCCGATGGTGGCGATCCGTCTGAAATGGACGGTCCATCGCGGCGACGACGGCCAGTTCTACGTCCACGAAACCATCGGCGAGCAGTCCGTGCCCGTGGTCAGCGGCCCTATGACCGGCGAGGCCGCGGTGCATTTCGTCGACACGCACGAGGACGAGGCCCATCGGCGCTTCGAAGAGCTGCGCAGCGAGATCGCCGGCCGCAGCTCGCTCGCCGATTACGAGCGCAAGGGCGAAGCCTAGCGCGCTTCCGAGCGAACTGGATACGGGTTCGGCTTATCGCCGTCCGAGATAATCCTTCTTCACGAGCTCGACGCCTGCGTGCCGCAACAGGTCGTAGGCCGTCGTGACGTGAAAGAAGAACTGCGGCACGCTGAAGGTCAGCAGCAGCGTCCGCCCGGTGAAGGGCAACTCGGTCCCGTTCTTCAGCCTGAAGAAGACATTCCGTTCCGCCGCAGCATTGATCTCCGCGCGCGGCAGGCTTTCGATGAACTCGATCGACGTCGCAATGCGGGCCTGCAGCCCGGCCATGTCGTGCTCCAGCACCGGCAGCGTCACCGGCTCGCAGTCGGCCAGCAAGGCCGCGGCGACCGTGGCATGGCGGCAGGCCTCGCCGATCTGTTGCGCCAGATCGTACATGTCGGGCGCAATGCGCATGCCGAGCAGGACGGCCGGGTTGAACTTCCGGGCTTCGGCATAGGCAACGCCCTTGTCGAGCAGCACGGACAGATTGCGCAGATACGGCACGAAGACGCCGACCGAGGCGTCATGCATCGAAATCGTCACTTCAAAATTCCCTTCACTTCCGCCTCGCCAGCGACGGGCATCTGGTCTAAATCCAAGCCTCAAGACAGGCTTCGAGAGCTGCACAATGACAGCTTGGGCATGGGTGGAAAAGAGATGATCGTTCGAATGACCATTCGAATTCTGGCGACTTTGACCGTGGTCCTGCTGGCAAACCTTTCGGCGCAGGCACAGCAGGCGGCGCCGTCCCGCCTCGACGAGATCGTCAAGCGCGGCACTTTGCGCGTCGGCATGACCGGCGACTACAAGCCTTTCACGTATCTCGACAAGACGACGCAGCAGTTCAACGGCTTCGATGTCGACATGGCGGAGGCGCTCGGCAAAGCGCTCGGCGTCAAGGTTGAATTCGTGCCGACGGCCTGGCCAAAGCTGATGAAGGATTTCGAGGCCGATCAGTTCGACATCGCCATGGGCGGCGTCTCGGTCACGATGGACCGGCAGAAGAGGGGTTTCTTCTCCACCCCGATCATGCGCGAGGGCAAGACGCCGATCGCGCGCTGTGCTGACGTCGGCAAATACCAGAGCATCACCGACATCGACAAGAAGGGCACCCGCGTGATCGTCAATCCCGGCGGCACCAACGAGCGCTTCGCCCGTGCCAACATCAAGGAGGCCGACATCACCGTCTTCCCGGACAATACCGTGATCTTCGACGAGATCGCCAAAGGCAATGCCGACCTGATGATGACCGACGCCTCCGAGACGCGCTACCAGCAGAAACAGCATCAAGGCGTGCTCTGCGCGGTGCATCCCGACAAGCCGTTCGATTTCTCCGAGAAGGCCTATTGGCTCCAGCGCGACATGGCGCTGAAGGCGTTCGTCGACCAATGGCTGCACATTTCCATGCAGGACGGCAGCTACAAGAAGATCTACGCCGCCTGGTTCGATTAGGGCCGCGTCCTCCTGTCGCTTACCCTCCGCCAAACTTTGGGCCGGCTCCGGTGTTATTGAACCCCCAACCACCGGAGCACGACTCATACCGTGACAGTGATCTAGATCACTTTTTGCGATCGAACTGGGGCGTAAGCGTCGGTGCGGGGACCACCCGTTTCAGGAGATGCGAAATGAGGAAGCTGTTGGCCACGGCCGCATTCCTTTTGGCGAGCACCGCTGCGCAGGCGCAGTACACCTTCGACTATGGCGGGCACACCATCCGCATCGATCCCGACCGCGGCACGGTGCAAATCCCCGGCGTCTACGACAACACCGGCCAGGGCAAGGCGAAGAAGGCCAAGACCGATGCCAAGGGGGCTCCGAAAGCGGACCCGCAGGCACCGCAACAAGCCAAGGTTGACCCGCAGCCGCCGGCCAATCCAGCACTGGTCACCGCGCCCCCGGCGGCCGAGCAGGCCCCTGTCCAAGCTCCCGTGGCCGTCGCGCCTCCTGCCCCGCCGGCACCTCCCGCCACCACGGCAAACAATGCTCCGGCGGAAGACGCGCTTGTGCCGCCGCCTCAGCCGGCCCCAAGTGCTGCCCCGACGGTGGCCGCAGTACCGCCCGCACCGCCGCCGCCGCCGGCTCCGACCGTCGCAGCCGCGCCTCCGGCGCCATCTCCGCCTCCCGTCCCGGCGCCTGCGCCCGCCCCCGTTCAATCGGCCGCCGTCGCGCCGCCGGCACCCGCAGCCGCACCCACGCGCGACCTCAATTCACCGCTCGGCGTCTGGCTCACCGAGGAGAAGGAAGGCAAGGTCCGGATCGAGCAATGCGGCAGCAATCTCTGCGGCTATTCGGTCGATTCGAAATCGAACCAGAATGGCGAGCAGGTTCTGATCAACATGAAGCCCGGCAAGGACCAGAACAAGGACCCAAAATGGTCCGGCCGCATCCTCGATCCGAACTCCGGCTCGACCTATGATTCAACCATCGCGTTGAAGGGCACCGATCGCCTGCGCGTGCAGGGCTGCGCCTTCGGCGGCATGTTCTGCGGCGGCCAGACCTGGACGCGGGTGAACTGACTTCGGGGCGACACTCTGACTGAGACAAAGGGCCCGCAATGCGGGCCCTTTCGCTTTCGCCGCCAAATCGATTGCGACGTGCGCGACATCACAGAGCGCCTCGCGCGCGTGACAGCCCTCACATCGCGGGTTCGGCGTCCATGTCACGATCCCCGCATGATCAACCCTAGGGGCGTGTCATGAACGGATTTCGCAAGGCTCTCTTCGCCACAATTATCGTCATCGCGTTGCCGGCCGCGCAGGCGAGCGCCAGCACTTTCGACGGCGCATGGAATGTCCGTATCTCGTCGTCGAGTGAGACCTGCGGTAACGGCTCGACCGTCGCGATCGGCATCAACAACGGTCAGATCGCCTCGAGCAGCGCAATGGTGACGGCGTCAGGCC
This sequence comes from Bradyrhizobium sp. MI1.3, assembly GCF_055811695.1. Taxonomy (NCBI): domain Bacteria; kingdom Pseudomonadati; phylum Pseudomonadota; class Alphaproteobacteria; order Hyphomicrobiales; family Nitrobacteraceae; genus Bradyrhizobium; species Bradyrhizobium sp. MI1.3. The sequence goes on from NZ_JBVVPQ010000004.1 coordinate 90,881, forward strand.
GCGTCGCGGACGCGGGCAGCATCAACGTCACCTTGAGCACCGGCATCAAGCGCGCCGTCGGCTTCGGCCGGCTCAGCGGCACTTCGGGCTCCGGTACCTGGCGCGGCAGCATGTGCACGGGCACGTGGACAGCGGAGCGGATGTAAGCGCTCGTGTCCCGGACGCGGTGCAGCGTGCAACGCTGCTCCGCAGAGCCGGGAGCCAACGTTCTTCGTGGATCCCAAATCTCTGGGTCCCGGATCGGCGCCGCACCGCCTTGCGGCGATGCGTCTTGTCCGGGAGGCTAGCCGACGGCCGCCCCATACTCCGCGTCGGTCACCGGCTCCAACCAGGTCGAGAACACGCCGTCGAGCGCTTCCTGCATGGCGATGTGGGTCATGCCGTTCGTCGGCGACCCGCCGTGCCAGTGCAGCTCGCCCGGTGGAATCCAGACGGTGTCGCCGGGACGGATCTCCCTGATCGGCCCGCCCTTGGACTGGACCCGGCCGACTCCCGAAATCACATAGAGCGTCTGCCCGAGCGGATGGTGGTGCCAGTTGGTGCGCGCGCCCGGTTCGAACGAGACGCGCGAGCAGTTCAGCCGCGCCGGGGCGGGCGCCATGATCACGGGGTCCTGCCACACGGTGCCGGTGAAGTGTTCCCCGGGCGCACGGCGTGTCGGCCGCGTGCCTGCTACAGTGATGTCCATTGGATTTACCTCGTTTCCTTACCGATTACTTCTTGCTTGCGGCGTAGCGCGCCTTGGTCTCGGCGTTCATGGGATAGAGGCCCGGGAGCACCGCGCCATTGTTCACCTCGTTGACGATCCAGGCTTCCATCCGCTCCTGCTCGACGCCCTCATTGAGCACGTGCTCGAGCATTGCCTGCGGGATCAGCACGCAGCCGTCCTGGTCGGCGACCACGATGTCGTTCGGGAACACCGCAACGCCGCCGCAGCCGATCGGCTCGCCCCAGCCGACGAAGGTCAGGCCGGCAACCGACGGCGGCGCGGCATAGCCGTCGCACCAGACCGGCAGGTTGGTGCCGAGCACGCCCTCGACGTCGCGCACGACACCGTCGGTGACGAGTGCGGTGACGCCGCGCTTCATCATGCGCGCGCACAGGATGTCGCCGAAGATGCCGGCGTCGGTGATGCCCATGGCATCGACCACGGCGATGCAGCCCTCCGGCATCGCCTCGATCGCGGTGCGGGTCGAGATCGGCGACGACCAGGATTCCGGCGTCGCCAGATCCTCGCGCGCCGGCACGAAGCGCAGCGTGAAGGCCGGTCCCACCAGGCGCGGCAGACCCGGGCGCAGCGGACGCGCGCCGCGCATCCAGATGTTGCGCAGGCCCTTCTTCAGCAGGACCGTGGTGATGGTAGCAGTGGTGATGCCGGCGAGGGTCTTGCGGGCTTCGGGGGACAGCGACATGGAAACAGACGAGCTCCGGGATGGGCGGGAAAGAACGCGCGCATCTTGCGGGGTGCGGGCCTTGCGTCAAGGGCCAACAAGCTACCAATCATGCAGGGCCGCAGCGCAGTTATGCGTCGCGATAACAAGGCTTTATCGCCTCCCCCTGCATTAATTTATTGGACTTGCGGGCGCATTTACGCGAAGCAGGAACAAGCGGAGCTCAAGGCCGAGCCCGCGTATCTCCAGAAGCCCGATTTCGACAGCCCATGTCCGCGACGCTTCCCCCGCCCCGCCTTCTGCCCAGTGGCGACAGCGCCGTCACGGTCGAGTTCAGCCGTACCATCGACGACGACGCGAACCAGCGCGTGCTGGCGCTCGACAAGGCGCTCGCAGCAAGCCCGATCGATGGCATCACGGAGTCCGTGCCGACCTATCGCTCGCTGCTGGTGCATTACGATCCCGGCAGGATCGGCTTCGACGCACTTGGCGAAAAGCTGCTCGCGCTCGCCAGCCAGCCGCTGCCGCCGGCCACCAGGGCGCGCCGCTGGCGCATTCCCGTCGCCTATGGCGGCGAGCACGGCATCGACCTCGAGGACGTCGCGAAGACGCTGAACACCACACCCGACGACATCGTCGCGCGCCACGTCGCCGGCGACTATAAGGTCGCCATGATCGGCTTCACGCCGGGCTGGTCCTATCTCAGCGGCCTCGACAAATCCCTGCAGATGTCGCGACGGCAGAATCCGCGGCTGCTGACGCCTGCCGGCACCATCTCGATCGGCGGCATCCAGGCCGGAATCCAGTGCCTGGCAGCCCCGAGCGGCTGGCACCTGCTCGGCCGCACGCCGGTGCGGACCTATCAGCTCCACCGCAATCCGACCTTCCTCACCGAACCCGGCGATCGCGTGACGTTTTTCGCCATCGACCACAAGACGTTCGAGGAACAGGACCGCGCCGCCGAGGCCGGCGAGATCATTGCCGAGCAGGTGGTCGCATGAGCCGGCTCGTGATCGCCAGCATCGGGCCCGCAAGCTCGGTCCAGGACGGCGGACGCCATGGCGCGCAACGCTATGGCCTGACGGTCAGCGGAGCGATGGACCGCCTCTCGCTCGCGGCAGCGAACACGCTTGTCGGCAACGAACCGTTTGCAGCCGCTGTCGAGGTCGGCCCGTTCGGCGCCTCGTTCACCGCGCGCGACGGTGCCGTGCGCGTCGCGATCTCAGGCGCGCCGCGCAATGCGGACGTCGCCGGCAGTCCAGTCGCCATGGACACATCGGTGACGCTGAAGGACGGCGAGACGCTGACGCTGGGTTTTGCTCGCGGCGGTGCGTTCACTTATCTGGCGATCGAAGGCGGGATCAAGGGCGAGCCGGTGTTCGGCAGTCTCGCGGTCAACGCCCGTGCCGGTCTCGGCAGCCCCTACCCGCGCCCGTTGCAGGCCGGCGACGAATTCACCGTCGATGCCGCAAGCGGTGCACCGGAACTGCGTATCGAATTGCCGAAGCCATCGAGCGGTCCGATTCGCGTACTGCTCGGACCGCAGGACGACGAATTCGACGACGCCAACAAGGCGCTGTTCCTCGACAGCGAGTGGAAGATCTCGGCGACGTCAGATCGCATGGGCTACCGGCTGGAAGGTCCCGCGATCAAGCATCTGCACGGCCACAACATCGTCTCCGACGGCACGGTCAACGGCAGCATCCAGGTGCCCGGCAACGGCGCGCCGATCGCGCTGATGATGGATCGCGGCACCTCCGGCGGCTACCCAAAGATCGCGACCGTGATCACGGCCGATGTCGGCCGTCTCGCGCAGACCTCCGCAGGAACGGCGTTCCGCTTCAAGGCCGTCAGCATGGCCGAGGCGCAGGACGAGGCAAGGAAATTCTCGCAACTGATCCGCAACCTGTCCGATCGCCTGCGCTCCGCCGACACCGTCGCGCTCAACATCGAAGCGCTCAGCGATGCCAACGTCGCGGGCTATGCTGTCAGTGCCGTCGACGCCGGGACCTGGCAGGTCGCAGCCGAGCCGTAAACGACAAGACGACCAGAGATGGAGAGCAGCCCATGAAGACGATCGATCTCAATTGCGATCTCGGCGAAGGTTTTGGCGCGTGGGAGATGGGCAACGATGCCGCGATGATCGAACTGGCGAGCTCAGTCAACGTCGCCTGCGGCTTCCACGCCGGCGATCCCGATATCATGCGCCGGACGGTCGAGCTGGCGAAGGCGCGCGGCGTCTCGGTCGGCGCGCATCCTGGATATCGCGACCTGCATGGCTTCGGCCGCCATCCGATCGCGGGCCTGAAGGCCTCCGAGATCGAGAACCTCGTCGCCTACCAGATCGGCGCGCTGCAGGCGATCGCGACCGCAGCCGGCCACAAGGTCACGCATGTGAAGGCGCATGGCGCACTCTCCAACGTCGCCTGCGAGGACGATATGACCGCGAAGGCGATCGCGGCCGGCATCAAGGCGGTCGATCCCGGCTTGATCTTTGTCGTGCTCGCCAATTCGAAGCTGGTGAAGGCCGGCGAAGCCGCCAATCTGCCGATGGTGCATGAGGTGTTCGCCGACCGCGCCTATGAGGACGACGGCAATCTCGTCTCGCGCAAGAAGGAGGGCGCGGTGCTGCATGACGCCAAGGCGATCGCCGACCGCGTGGTGCGCATGGTGCAGGACGGTGCGGTGGTTTCGGTCACGGGCAAGGTCATCAAGATGCGAATCGACACGGTGTGCATCCACGGCGATACGCCCGGCGCGGTCGAGATCGCGCGCGGTCTGCGGCAGGCTTTGAAGGACGCAGGGATCGAGGTCGCGCCGTTCAGGCGCGGGGCGTGAGGTTGGTCCGTAGGGTGGGTTAGCGAAGCGTAACCCACCCTGGCTCAGCGCATGCGGAACGAAGTTGGTAGGTTACGCCTTCGGCTAACCCACCCTACGCGGGTCATCAGAACGGGTGCACCGAGAGCGTGCCGAACACGATGGCGGCGATGACCGCGAAGGCGCTGTACATCGCGGCATGATGCACACTCGCCCCGGTCCGCCGCGAGAGCGAGCGCGCGTAGAAGTGCAGCCTGGCTTCCGCCGATAGCTCGCGCATGGTCGATCTCCAACGCCCCATTTGCGGGATTATGAGGGATCAACCGGGGTGGCGGGCAAGAGTCCCGCGGAAATAGCGATGCAGGTTCTCTGAAGACCCCGCAGCGCAGGAGCAAATTCTCCCTGCGTGCAGGTTCCGAGAATCTTATTCGTTCAAATCCGAGCCAGTTGGAACTGACTCGGATGACGGTGAGATGACAGCTAGTAGACGTCAGCCTGGAACCGGCCCGTCTTCTTGAGCTCGGCGACAAAACTGACGGCTTCGTCGGTCGAACGCGCCCCGAACTGGGCGACGATATCGACCAGCGCGCGCTCGACGTCCTTGGCCATGCGCTTGGCATCGCCGCAGATGTAGAGATGCGCCCCCTCGGCAAGCCACGTCCACAGCTCGCGGCCGACCTCGCGCATGCGGTCCTGCACGTAGAACTTCTTCTCGCCGTCGCGCGACCACGCCAGCGACATGCGCGTGAGCAGGCCCGAGGTCTTCATCGCGTTGAGCTCCTCCTGGTAGAAGAAGTCGCAATCGCTGCGCTGATGGCCGAAGAACAGCCAGTTCTTGCCGGGCGCACCGGTCGCCTTGCGGTCGAACAGGAAGGCGCGGAACGGCGCAATGCCGGTGCCGGGGCCGATCATGATGATTGGCGTCTTCGGATCCTGTGGCAGGCCGAAATTGTGCGCCTTCTGCACATAGACCTTGAGCTTCTCGCCCTCCGCGATGCGCTCGCCGAGGAAAGTCGAGGCGACGCCGATACGCTTGCGCTTGCCGATCACGTAGCGCACGGAATCGACCGTCAGCGACAACTTTCCAGGCGTCGCATTGTGCGACGACGAGATCGAATAGAGCCGCGGCTGCAGCGGCTCCAGCGCCTCGACGAAGGCTTCAGGATGCGGCCGCGTGCCCGAGAACTTCTGCAGCGCCGCCATGACGTCGAGCGTGGCGGCATCGCCATCGGGATCCTCGCCCTGCGCCAGTGCCCGCGCCTTCTCGCGCTGCGCGCCGCCAGTGATGAAGGAGAGCAGTTCGAACAGCGTGTCGGGCGCCGGCGACAGCGAGACGTCGTCGATCAGCACCTCGCGCAGCGTCTTGCCATTGACCTTGGTGGTGTGGGACGCGCCGAGCAACGCGATGACCTGGTCGACGAGACCGAGCTCGTTGCGCGCGAACACGCCAAAACTGTCACCGACGACATAGTCGAGCTTGCTCTCGGAGAGATCGAACTCGACGTGATAGGTTTCCTTCTCGGACTTTCCCTTGTTGAGAAGACGGCGCGACAGGAAGGTCGCCGCAACAGGGTTGTCGCGCGAGCGGCCGGGCTCGGCGATCGTCACGGTCACGGCGGGGGCCGCCACAGCGTCTTGCTTGTCGCCAGCCTTTGCCGCCGGCGCCTTGTCCAGCTCTTCATGCAGTGACTTCAGCATCCGCGCGGTTTCCTTGCCGCCGGGGACGCAAAGGTTGAGCCGCGCTTCACTGCGGCTCGCGATCGCCTCCGAATAGTCGTGGCAATTGTAGCCGCACTGCCCGCAATCCTGCTGCGCCATCGCCGCCATCATCTTGCGCCGCACGGGACGGCCTTCGGCGAGTTTCATCCGATCGGCGATCGGCATGGTCTGGTCGTGCCACGGCGCTTCACCGTCATCACCATCACCGCCTTGCATGACAGCAGCGCCCTGCTCGGCCGACAGCGGCGTGGCCGCGTCAGGCGACAGCAGCCCGGCAAAGAAGCCGTTCAGCCAGGAGCGTTGCGCGTCGGAGAACGGGGCACTCGTGGGAATGATGTCGAGTTTGGGTGGAGGGCTGATCTGGTTCATGAAGACACCTCGGCATCGGCAAGCTTGCGCAGCGTCTCGCCGTCGTGGCGGCGCGCAAAGGACAGGAACGTCTCGTCGGGCGACGAGCGATGGGCGATATAGGCCTTGAGCAACCCTTCGACCGTCTTCGGCGCGTCTTCGGCCTTGAGGTCGTGGTAGACCTCCTGCCCGACGTCGGCGTCAGGACCGAACCCGCCGCCGGTGAAGAGATGATAGCCCTCGACAGTGTCCTCGTCGTTCACCGGCACGCGCGCCCCGATCAGGCCGATGTCGCTGATGTAGTGCTGGGCACAGGAATGGTGGCAGCCGGTGACGTGGATGTTGACCGGCTTGTCCATCTCGACGCGCGGCTCGCACCAGTCGCCGATCTCGGCAGCGTGGCGTTTGGTGTTGGAGGCGGCAAAGCGGCAACCGGCATTGCCGGTGCAGGCGATCAGGCCGGCGCGGATGTGCGACGCCTCGACCGCGAGCCCGATCTGCTTGATCGCCGCGATGGCAAGCTCGACATTCTCGTCGCGCACCCCTGATATCAGCAGGTTCTGCCAGACGGTCAGACGGATCTCGCCGTCACCGAGGTCCCGCGCCACCTTGGCGAGGCCCCGCATCTGATCGCAGCTGATCTTGCCGAGCGTCAGCGACACGCCGATCCAGTTGAGGCCGTCCTGCCTCTGCTTGTGCACGCCGACATGCGCCATGCGGTCCGCGGCCGGCCGCGGCGCAAACGCCTCTTCCGGCACGCGCGTAAACGGCGTCTTCAGCCGCTCTTCGACGAGCTTGAGGAAACCGTCATGGCCCATCGCGTCGAGCACGTATTTCAACCGCGCCTTGTTGCGGTTGGTGCGGTCGCCGTGTTCGATGAAGACGCGCACGATGGCGTCGGCAACGGCGGTCGCGTTTTCAGGCTTCACGACGATGCCGGAATATTTGGCAAAGTCCTTGTGGCCGGTGATGCCGCCGAGGCCGAGGCGGAACCAGGTCCCGGGCTCGACGCCGAAGCCGTCCTTCACCTCGACCGCCGTGAAAGCGATGTCGTTGGTCTCCTCGAGCACGGCGATCCTGCCGGCACCGTCGAAGGCGACGTTGAACTTGCGCGGCAAGCCATACAACGAGCGATCGTTCAGGATGTGGTAGTGCCACTCGCGCGCACAAGGCCGTGTGTCGATCAGCTCCTGCGGATCGATGCCCGCCGTCGGCGTTCCCGTCACGTTGCGGATGTTGTCGGCGCCGGAGCCGCGCGAGCACAGGCCGAGGTCCTGAATGCCCTCGATCAGCTTCACGGCGTTCTTCGGCGGGATCTCGCGAAGCTGCAGGTTGGCGCGCGTCGTGACGTGGCTGTAGGGACCGCACGTTTCATCGGCGAGATCGGCAAGGCCGGTCAGCTGCCAATGCTTCATGATGCCGTTCGGAATGCGGAGACGGCACATGTAGGAGTCCTGCGTCGGCGCGACGTAGAAGATGCCGTAATAGCGCCAGCGGAAATTGTCCGCCGGGCTCGGCGGCGTATTGTCGAGCGCCTGCTGGCGGAGACGCGGATACGCATCGAAGGGATGCTCGTCGCGCTTGACCTTCTCCTGGTCGGCGAGCTTCTTGCCCGCGGCGATGACCTTGTCCTGCGCCTTGATGTGCACGGCATCGGGACCGGTCGGCTCGGTGTTCGCCTTGCCGGCGCCGCCGCCGAGACCGCGACCGACGCGACTGATCTGCAGACCGGTCGTGAAGCCTTCGAGATAGCGTTTCTGGTCGTCGGTAAAGTCGACTGAGACGGTGTCGAGTTTCATGGTCAGTAACGAAGCTCCTGCGGCCACCTGGGTGGTATCGACGGAAAGTGCACGACCCGCGAGGAGCTCGGCTGGCTCGAGAGCCGGCTGTGCACCCAACGGTCCGATCAGCTTCGTTGCTGGGGACTGGCGCAGCAGGCATCTGTGACAGGCTGGCCGCACTGCAACATTCAAGTTGCGTGCCAGCTTCGACGAAATGAAAATGTGTGTCGTATCAAGCAATTAAGAGCGCAAAAGGGAACTCAGGGCTCTGGAGCTCTTACGAAATTCGAGCAGTCGGCCTAAAATTTAGACTCGGATCTCCGGCGCTCAAAAACGGTGCAGGCCCGAATCACACCTTCCAGCGGCCTACCGCGAAGGCTTCGAGATGCCCCCGAATATTGGCGGGATCGAAGGCGGGGCCGGCGAATGCGCCGAATGCCGCGGGGGCTTGAGCGGGCGGCCGGCGGCCGAGGGCGCCGTCGTAGAGGTCGGGCCTGAACACGGCCATGGCCGTCTTGACGCCGTCGGCCGTCAGCGTCGTCTGCCCCCAGCGAACCATCTGCGCATAAAGCCAGGCGGCCTGGACCGGATCGGGGCGCCCTGCTTCCTCGCGTCCCACCAGGAGGTAGCTGCCGCTCTCGCGAAAGGTGCCATCCGGCGAAATCTTGAGGCGTCCCGTGAGGGTGCGCTGAATGACTTCGGCATCGACACCGATCCGCTCGGGCTGCGCCAGGATCTGCGCCGCTTCGGTCCGGTTTTCCGGATGCTCGATGAACTCGGCGGCTTTCACCGCCGCGCGCACCAGGCTGGCGACCACGTCCGGATTCTTGTCGGCCCAGACCTGGCGGAGCGCCAGCACCTTCTCCGCCGCATGGGCCAGGATGTCGGAGACGAAATGCAGGATGTGGCCGATCCCGAGATCGACCGCGATCGAATTCCAGGGCGCGCCGACGCAGAACGCATCGACATGCCCATTTGCGAGACTGTCGACCATATAGGGCGGCGGAAGCACCACCAGCCGCACGTCCTCGTCGGGATCGACGCCGGCCGCCGCCATCCAGAACCGCAATTGATAATTGTGGGTCGAGAACGGGAAGGTCATGCCGAAGGTCAACGGATCGGCCCCCGCTTTGCGCCGCTTGGCGACCACGCGCGCCAATGCTTTTGCCGTGGCGAGCGGATCGAAGCGGTCGCCGTCGATCTCCTCCATCAGCCCGGCATGAAGCGCCGGCGAGACTGTGATCGCGTTACCGTTGATGCCGAGATTGAAGGGCGCCGCAATCGGCACCTTGACATGCCCGAGACCGAGCGAGGACGCGATCGCGACGGGCGCGAGCAGGTGCGCGGCGTCGAACAAGCCGATATTGAGCTTGTCGCGGACGTTGGACCAGGAGACCTCGCGGACCAGTTCGACCTCGAGCCCTTCGGCCGCGGCAAATCCCTTGTCGACGGCAACGATCAGCGCTGCGGCATCGACCAGCGGAATGAACCCGATGCGGAGGGGAGTGGTCATTTCAGCATCTCCGACGCGGTGATGATCGACTGGGCGATCTCGCCGATTTTCTTCTTCTCGCGCATCGCGGTGGAGCGCAGCAGCACATAGGCCTCGTCCTCGGTCAGGCCCTTCACCTTCATCAGGATGCCCTTGGCCTTCTCGATGACCTTGCGATCCTCGAGCTGCGACTTGGTACGCTCCAGTTCCTCCTGGAGTTTTGCGAAGGCATTGAAGCGCGACACGCAGAGGTCGAGGATCGGCTTGATGCGCTCCTTCCTCAGCCCGTCGACGATATAGGCGGAGACCCCCGCCTCGACCGAGGCCTGGATCGAGGATGAATCGCTCTGGTCGACGAACATCGCGATCGGCCGCTTCACGGCGCGGCTGACCTGGAACATCGCTTCCAGCACGTCGCGACTGGGGTTTTCCAGATCGATCAGGATGATATCAGGGTCGACCGCATAAATACGGGCGAGCAGGCTCTGCATCTCGCGGATATGGACGATCTGCGTGAATCCGGCCTCCCGCAACCCTTCTTCGAGGATCGCAGCCCGGATCGGGCTTTCATCGACGATCACGATTTTGGGCGACTGTTCGGCGCTCATTGCTCACTCACCACCAGTGATTCATCCATAGCATGCCCGCCGGCCATGCAAAGGGTTGTAATTATGGGCAATTGGGACTAGCTCAACCCTGTCAATCAGGCAGATTTGGATATGGATCAGACGGCTGCGCCGAAGGTCAGCTTCGTGTCGCTCGGGTGCCCCAAGGCTTTGGTGGATTCCGAGCGCATCATCACGCGCCTGCGCGCCGAGGGCTATGAGCTCGCCCGCAAGCATGACGGGGCCGACATCGTCATCGTCAACACCTGCGGCTTCCTCGACAGCGCCAAGCAGGAATCGCTCTCGGCGATCGGCGAGGCCATGGCCGAGAACGGCAAGGTGATCGTGACGGGCTGCATGGGCGCGGAACCCGAGCAGATCGAGCAGGCCTATCCCGGCGTGCTCTCCATCACCGGCCCGCAGCAATATGAGAGCGTGCTGGACGCCGTGCATCGCGCGCTGCCGCCTGCCCACAATCCGCATCTCGATCTGGTGCCGCCGCAGGGCATCAAGCTGACGCCGCGGCACTACGCCTATTTGAAGATCTCCGAGGGCTGCAACAACCGCTGCACCTTCTGCATCATTCCGAAGCTGCGCGGCGACCTGGTCTCGCGTCCGGCCAACGACGTGCTGCGCGAGGCCGAGCGCCTGGTCGGCGCCGGCGTCAAGGAGCTGCTGGTGATCTCGCAGGACACCTCGGCCTATGGCGTCGATCTGAAATACGCCGAGAGTCCGTGGAAGGATCGCCAGGTCCGCGCCAAATTCATCGACCTCGCGCGCGAGCTCGGCGAATTGGGCGCCTGGGTCCGCTTGCAATATGTCTACCCCTACCCGCATGTCGACGAGGTCATCGCGCTGATGAACGAGGGCAAGGTGCTGCCCTATCTCGACATCCCGTTCCAGCACGCGAGCCCCGAGGTGCTGAAGGCGATGAAGCGCCCGGCAGCGCAGGACAAGACGCTGGCGCGCATCAAGCGCTGGCGCGAGCAATGTCCCGATCTCGCTCTGCGCTCGACCTTCATCGTCGGCTTCCCCGGCGAAACCGACGCGGACTTTGCCTATCTGCTCGACTGGCTGGACGAAGCCGAGATCGATCGGCTCGGCTGCTTCAAGTACGAGCCGGTCGCCGGCGCGACCGCGAACGCGATCGAGAACCCCGTGCCGGAAGAGATCAAGCAGGAGCGCTACAACGCGCTGATGGCGCGCCAGCAGAAAATCTCCGCGCGCAGGCTGAAGCGCAAGGTGGGCACCCGCCAGCAGATCATCATCGACGAGGTCGGCCCGACCGTCTCAAAGGGCCGCTCCAAGGCCGATGCGCCGGAGATCGACGGCGCCGTCTACCTGTCGAGCCGCCGCCCCTTGCGCGTCGGCGAGATCGTCACCGCCAAGATCGAACGCGCCGACCAATACGACCTGCACGGCAGCGTCGCGGGATTCTGATCTTCCGCTGTCGCGGTCAGTGCAGCGACGAACTCTCCGCTCCCTCTCCCGCAAGCGGGAGAGGTCGCGAGCCGTCGCTAAGCTACGGCAACATCACGCCCGCCGTTCGCTTCTCCCGACGCCTGCTGTTCGTCACGTGCGGCGAACACTTCCTTGGCTGCGAACAGCCCGTTCAGCGCCGCCGGGAAGCCCGCATAGACGGCCATCTGCATGATGACCTCCACGATCTCGTCGCGAGACAGCCCGACGTTCAGACCCGCCTCGATATGCACCTTGAGCTGAGGCGCGGCATTTCCGAGGGCCGTCAGCGCGGCGATCGTCGCGATCTCGCGATCGCGCAGGCCGAGGCCCGGGCGGCAGTAAATGTCGCCGAACGGAAACTCGATCACGTATCGTGCGAAATCCGGAGCAATGTCGGCGAGCGAGGCGACGACCGCTTCACCAGCTCTGCCGTCAATGCGTAACAGGGCCCGCTGTCCGCGATCGAAGCGGCTTTCGTCTTGCGTTTGGGCGTGCGTCATTTTCCTTCGTCCTCTGTTCGTCGCTGGCATAGCCGGCGATCTTGGTATCAAGGACGAGCAGGCATTCCTGGAGTTCGGCAATCTGCGTGCGCACCTGTTCGCGGTGGACTTCCAGCATCTGCCGCCGGCTTGAGCCGGTAGCGTCGCCTTCGTCACGAAGCGCCGCGTAACGCAACATGTCCCGGATCGGCATTCCCGTGGTCTTGAGCCGACCAAGGAATGCGATCCATGTGAGGATCGATGCGTCAAAGTCACGCTGGCCGGAGCGATCCCGGTCGGCGTATGGCAGCAGCCCGATGCGCTCGTAGTAGCGCAGCGTGTGCGTCGACAGGCCGGTTCGTTTTGCGAGGTCGCCGATCTTCATGTGTGCCCGTTCTCGTACTGACGCATGTACAGATACCCCTTCGAGCGCGCTCTAAGTCAAGGGGGATCGAAGGTGCAAAGATTTCGGCGCGCCGGCGGGGCGGCAGCGTCGCGGCAATCCGGGCTTCAAGATCCCGCCAGCCATTTCGGCACCCAGCGCTCCGGCCGCGGCGCGCGGGCAAGATCGGCTTGTGCCTCGGACAGCTTCGCAGGCTCGCCGTCGATGCTCGGGCGCACATCGTATTCGAAGTTGGGCATGACGCGGCCGTCGGCATAAAGCCCGAAGTTCATCGCGTACCACAGCCCGAGCTCAGGCTGCGCGCGGCGCATCTCCTCGCGCAGATCGCGCAGCAGGGATTCGATCGCGGCGGCTTCCTCGAACGGCTGCGGCCCGCCCGTCAGCACACGCGCCTGGTATTGCCTGCCGACGATCGCGATCTCGAAGCTCGTCCTATCCCAGGGCTTCTTGCCCTTCGGTAGATGCGCGGCGAGGCGCCAGCCGAGTTCGGCCATCAAGCGATGATTGGCCCAGTAGTCTTCGCGATCCCGGCTCCATTTTTCCATGAAACCGCGAAAGTCGGGCAGCTCCGACGGATCGTCATCGGGCGCCGCCATCTCCCCGCTCAGCCGTCCGATGAGCCATTGCGCAAGTTCGACCGTCTGGCATTCGACTTCGTCGTGCGGCTTCAGATCGCTCCAGGCCTTGTCGAATTGTTGCGACGTCAGTTTTGCGAGCAGGCCATCGAGGCTCGGTGCCAGCAGCTCGTAATCGCCCTCGGACCCAAGCCCCACGATCGGCGGATTGTCACGGTCGAGACCCGCGCCATACCAGCCGCCAACAGCCGAGCCATCCGGCAACCGCATGAACAGCGAAAACCTGTCGCGCAAGGGACTGCCGTCGACAATCGGAGCGTGATCGGAGAATTGGCCTTGCAAGGAGAAGCAGCCGACGCTGCCCCAGGGGCGCCCCTCCAACCAGCCGGCGAAGTCCAGCAACAGCGACGGCGCCTCGATGCCCGGCGGAAACGCGCCGCGAATGCTGTCGAGGTCGATCGGATAAGGCGTGTCGGACAAGGTTTAAAACTATCTGGTTGGTCCCGCCCCTCTTGGTCCGAACCGTCATGCGTTCGGTTCGAGCCAATTCGCGTCCTGTGATCACAAACGCGCTAGAGACACAATGGTTTCCAGGCGCGCATCTCTCACCTGCCCCATGCACGCTGCGCGTGTGGTTTGTAAAGCGCCCGCTTGACAAGCCCCACCTTTCGCATGTATTGCCGCGCACCATGATCAACGCTCGGACCCATCAGCGCACCGAAATGCTCCGCCGTCGCTCCCGCGACGATGAGAGGGTGCGCCATGTCCGACGACGCCGCTGAAGCACTGAATTCAGCGTAAGTTTTCGAGAAGGCCGCACCCGCAAGGTGCGGCCTTTTTGCTGTTCGCGCGCCCTTTTCCCCCGCCTCCAGAGGAGTTCGACATGACCAACGCCACCCATCCGTATGACGCGTTGATGGACATCACCGCTCGGCCCAAGGCCGTGTTCGTCCGTGGCGCCGGCTCCTACCTCTGGGACGACAACCGCAAGCGCTATCTCGATTTCGTGCAGGGCTGGGCCGTCAACTGCCTCGGCCACTCCCCGCCCGCGATCGCCGACGCGCTTGCCGCGCAGGCCAAGCGGCTGCTGACGCCGAGCCCGGCCTTCTACAACGAGCCCAGCCTGAAGCTCGCGCAGGCACTGGTCGCAAACAGCGCGTTCGACCAGGTGTTCTTCGCCAATTCCGGCGCGGAAGCCAACGAGGGCGCGATCAAGCTCGCGCGCAAATATGGCGGCATCCACAGAGGTGGCGCATTCGAGATCATCAGCTTCGAAGGCAGCTTTCACGGCCGCACGCTGGCGACGATGTCGGCCTCGGGCAAGAAGGCCTTTGAGCCGCTGTTCGAGCCGAAGGTCGCCGGCTTCAAGAAGGCGAAGCTCAACGACATCGCGTCGGTCGAAAAGCTGATCGACGACAACACCGTCGCTGTGATGCTCGAGCCTATCCAGGGTGAATCAGGCGTGTGGCCGGCGACCGATCAGTTCTTGCAGGAGTTGCGCGCGCTCACCGACGCACACGGCCTCCTCCTGATCTTCGACGAAATCCAGACCGGCATGGGCCGGACCGGCAAGCTCTTCCACTACGAGCACACCGGCATCGCGCCTGATATCATGACGCTCGGCAAGGGCATCGGCGGCGGCGTGCCGCTCGCGGCGCTGCTCGCGACCGACCGCGCCGCCTGCTTCGAGCACGGCGACCAGGGTGGCACGTTCAACGGCAACCCGATCATGTGCGCGGTGGGGCTCGCGGTGCTCGACGAGGTCAACAAGCCGGAGTTCCTGAAGACGGCGACCGAAACCGGGCTGCTGCTCGAAAGCGAATTGCAGAAGGTCTCGGCGCGGCATGGGCTCGGCGAAGTGCGTGGCCGCGGCCTCCTGCTCGCGCTCGACCTCAAGCTGCCGATCGCGCCCGGCATCGTCGCGCAGGCGTTCGAGGCCGGCGTGCTGCTGAACGCGCCGCAGGTCGACACGTTGCGCTTCATGCCGGCGCTGAACGTCACGCGGGCCGAGATCGCCGAGATGATCGATTGTCTGGACGGGATTTTGACCAGGGCAGGCGCGGCACGGCGCGTGGCGTGACGCGTTCGTCGTTGCGAGGAGCGAAGCGACGAAGCAATCCAGACTGCCTCAATGGAAAGATTCTGGATTGCTTCGCTTCGCTCGCAATGACGGCGAGCTACGGCTTCAAGATCGACGCGCCGGTGGTCTTGCGGCTTTCGAGATCGATATGCGCCTTGGCGGCGTCCTTGAGCGCGTAGGCATGGTTGATCGGCACGTGCAGCTTGCCGTTGATGACAGCGGCGAACAGCGTGTCGGCGCCTTCCAGCAATTCCTTGCGCGTGCCGATATAGTCGTTGAGCTTGGGCCGGGTCGCAAACAGCGAGCCGTGAGTGTTGAGCTCGGCGATCGAGAATGGCGGCACCGGGCCTGAGGCATTGCCGAAGGAGACGAACATCCCGCGCGGCTTCAGGCAGGACAGCGAGCCCGGGAACGTCGCCTTGCCGACACCGTCATAAACCACGTCGCAGCCCTCGTTGCGGCTGATCTGTTTGACGCGCGCGACGAAGTCTTCCTCGTTGTAGAGGATGACATGGTCGCAGCCATTGGCCTCGGCAAGCGCAGCCTTCTCGCGCGAGCCGACGGTACCGATAACGTGGGCGCCCATTGCCCTCGCCCATTGGCAGGCGAGCAGGCCGATGCCGCCCGCCGCGGCATGGATCAGCACGCGATGATGCGGCTCGACCTTGAAGGTCTTGTGCAGGAGATACCAGACCGTCAACCCCTTCAGCATCAGCACGGCGCCCTGCTCGTGGGTGATGTGGTCGGGCAGCTTGACCAGCCGCTCCCAGGGGATGTTGCGCTCCCCGGTATAGGCGCCGAGATTGTGGTAGTAGGCGACGCGGTCGCCCGGATGGAAATTCGTCACGCCCGGCCCGACTGCGAGAACCTCGCCCGAGGCCTCGTTGCCGGCGATGAAGGGCAGCCCCGGCGCCTTGTAGAGGCCGGTGCGGTAATAGACGTCGATGAAGTTCAGGCCGACAGCATGCTGGCGGATGCGCACCTCGCCGGGCCCGGGCGCCGGAACATCGACGCTCTCATAGACCAGGGCTTCGGGGCCTCCGACCTTGTGCACACGGACGGCTTTGGTCATCACCTGACCTCCTCTTCTGGCGGACCAGCGAAAGACATCGCGCCCGCCTTGTCAACTCGACCCGGCTGAACGTCTAGACCGACGGCTTGCCGGTTTTCCTGCGGTTGCGTTTTGCCAGCACGTTGAAGAACTCGACCGCCGCCGAGAACGCAATCGCGAAATAGATGTAGCCGCGCGGGATGTGGAATTGGAATCCGTCCGCAACCAGCGCGACGCCGATCAGCACCAGGAAGGCCAGCGCCAGCATTTTCGTGGTCGGGTGCTCCGCGACGAATCGCGACACCGGCCCGGACGAAATGTACATGATGAGACAGGCTATCACGACGGCCGCGATCATGATCTCGAGGTCCTGCGCCATGCCGATCGCGGTGATGATCGAGTCCAGCGAGAACACCATGTCAATGATGACGATCTGCACGATCACCCAGAAGAAAGCGTTACGAGGGGACTTCTCCTCGCCCTCGCCGTCATCGGCTTCGACCTCGCCGTGAATTTCGTGCGTCGCCTTCGCGATCAGGAACAGGCCGCCGCCGATCAGGATCAGGTCGCGCCAGGAGAAGCCGTAACCCGAAAACGAAAACACCGGCGCGGTCAGGCCGATCAGCCAGACCAGGAGGCTGAGCAGGATGATGCGGAAGATCAGCGCCAGCGCCAGCCCGATCTGGCGGGCGCGGTGCGCCTGCTTCTCGGGAATGCGCGAGACGATCACCGACAGGAAGATGACGTTGTCGATGCCGAGTACGATCTCGAGCGCGGTCAGGGTGAGGAGCGCGGCCCAGGCTTCGGGGCTGGTCGACAGGTGCATCATGCGAAGGATCTTGTCAGCCGTATCAATGCGTCGCTAAAGCTGATCCAGAGCGCGATCGCGCAGAGCGCGACAGTCACGCCGGTGCCGACGCGAAAGTCCATCTGCAGCGTGTAGAAGGAGAGCAGAGCCCAGATCGCGATCAGCGACATCGTCAGCCAACGCAGCCGCACGACGCGCACGGGATGCAGCACGTGGAACGGCACGAAGGTCAGCACCACCAGGGCCGCGACCAGCAGCGTCGAGAGCAGCGGCGACCAGTGCAGCAGGAACAGATAGAACGCCGCCGCATTCCACAGCGCCGGAAAACCGCGGAAATGATTGTCCTCCGCCTTCATGCGCAGATCGGCGAAATATAATGCGCTGGTGACGATGATGGCGACGCCGAGCAAGGGTGCTGCGACCGGCAGCAGCAAGCCGCTGGCCACGATCGCATAGGCCGGCACGAAGACGTAGGTGACGAAATCGACCACGAGATCGAGCACGTCGCCCGACCAGTTCGGCTGCACGTCCTTGACGTTGAGCCGCCGCGCGATCGGCCCGTCGATCGCGTCGATGATGAGGGCGACGCCCAGCCATTGAAACATCGCCGCCCAGTGCTCGCGCACGGCCTCAAGCATCGCCAGCAGCGCGATCGCCGCACCGAACGCGGTGAAGATGTGCACCGAGAAGGCGGCGGCGCGGATCGCGGGCCTGGGCTTCAGGGAATCCTCTTGGCTGTCCATGGCTTCTGCTATCAGAATGACACCGGTTTGCACATAAGCCATTGCGGCGCCCGGTCGCACAATTCGTCATAAAATCAGGGAAATATCAGTGGGCTTGAATTTGCCGCGGGGCGTGTCAAATGTCGTTCCATGACAGATGCATCGACACTCTTTGACGCGGCCGTAATCGGCGGCGGACCGGCGGGACTTGGCGCGGCCATCGCATTGGCGCAGGCAGGCGCACGGACCGCACTGGTGGCGCGTCGCGTGCCCTATGCCGACAATCGCACCACGGCGCTACTCGGTGCCTCCGTCGATCTGCTGGAGAGCCTCGACGTCTGGCCGCGCTGCAAGGACAAGGCGGCCGCGCTTGAAATCATGCGGCTCGTCGACGACACCGGCCGGCTGTTTCGCAGCCCCGAGGTCCGGTTCTCCTGCCACGAAATCGGCCTCGATGCCTTCGGTTACAATATCGACAACCGCTCGCTGATGCTGGCGCTGGAGGCGCGCGCGGCCGAACTGCCCGATGTCGTCCGTTTCGACGACGAGGCCGAAACTGTCGTCATCGAAGCCGATGACGTCGCGATCCGCACCGCGGCTGCGCAATTTCTCTCGGCCCGCCTCGTGGTCGGCGCCGACGGCCGGCATTCGCTGTGCCGCCAAGCCTCCGGCATCGCGGTGACGCGGCGCGAGCTGACCCAGACGGCGCTGACCTTCAATGTCGGCCACGCGCGGCCCCATCGCAACGTCTCGACCGAGTTCCACACGCCGCAGGGTCCTTGCGTGTTCGTGCCCCTGCCCGGCGATCGCTCTAGCGTCGTCTGGGTCTCGGCGCCTGCGGACGCAGAGCGACTTCGCGGCCTGAGCGACGAGGAATTGTCCGCCGCGATCGAGAAGCAGTCGCATTCGATCCTCGGACGCATGACGGTCGAGCCAGGCCGCCATCTGTTCCCGCTGGCGATCGAACGTCCAAAATCCTTTGGTCGCGACCGCATCGCGCTGGTCGGCGAAGCCGCCCATGTGGTTCCCCCGATCGGCGCCCAGGGCCTCAATCTCGGCCTTCGCGATGCCGCCGACATTGCGAGGCTCGCAGGCGAGGCCATCGCATCGGGCCAGGATCCCGGCGCGCCCGACGTGCTCAAGCGTTACGACCGGGCCCGGCGCCCGGACATCCTGAGCCGGACTTTTGCGATCGACATCGCCAACCGCTCGCTGCTCAACGATTTCCTGCCGCTCCAGCCTGTCCGCGCGGTCGGCATGCACCTGCTTGGCGCGATCGGCCCGCTGCGCCGCTTCGCCATGCGCGAGGGGCTGACGCCGACTTGGCGGAAGTAACCGCCGCTCAAGGAAACGCCAGCCGCCCGGTCTGGATCGCCCACATCACGCTGGTCAGCGTGACAACGGACGCAAAGGTCCCAAGGAGCACTGCGACGGAGGCGGATTCGATCCAGGCGTCGTTCTGCCGGGCGATGACGAACACGTTCAACGCCGGCGGCAGCGAGGCCATCAGCACGGCGGTCGCGGCCCAGGGCTGCGCGAACGGGCCGAACGCCAGCATCAGGCCGAAAGCTGCGAGCGGGTGGATCAGGAGCTTGATCGCGATCACGCCCGGCACTTCCCACGGGACCCGATCGAACGGACGGAGCGCCACGGTGACGCCGAGCACGAACAGCGCGGTCGGGGCGGCTGCGTTCTGGAGGAAGGTGATGGTGCGATCGAGCGCGACCGGCATCTCGATATGCAGCGATGCGAAGGCCGCGCCGAAACAGGCCGACATGATCAGCGGGTTGAGCACGATCTGCTTCAGCACGACGCCGAAGGCATGCACGATCGAGGGATGATCGCGGTCCGAGAGCTCAATCAGCAGCGGCACGATCGTGAACAGAAAGATGCTGTCGCAGCAGAAGATCAGCGCAGTCGGCGCCGAGGCCTTCGGCCCGAGCACGGCGAGCGCCAGGCCCGGTCCCATGTAGCCGATATTACCGTAGCCGCCCGAGAGCCCGGCAAGCGTCGCCTCGCGCAGTGTCAGCCGGCCGAGAACCTTGCCGATCACCAGCGCGAGTGTGAACGCCGCAACCGTCGACAGCGTGGTCGCGACCAGGAACGGCGGGTTGTTCAATTCCGAAAACGGCGTCTTCGACATGATCGCAAACAGCAGCGCCGGCAGCGACACATAGAGCAGGAAGAAGTTCATCCAGGCGAGGCCCGATTCCGGAAGCGACTTGACCTTGCCACAGGCGAATCCAACGAAGATTAAGCCGAAATAAGGTAGAGCCAGATTGAGGATATCGACCATTGATGAAGTGTTTTCTGAAGATTGTGGGGTTATCTGCCCCGCAACCGCGGGTTAATTCCAGATCAGGGCACTAGCATCGGCCACAATCCTGGTCTATCGACGGGGAATGATTAAAGCGCGGACCGCCAAATTCCAGATCGGACAGGTCGTGCGCCACCGGATCTTCTCGTTCCGGGGCGTGATCTTCGACATCGATCCGGAATTCAACAACACCGAGGAGTGGTGGCTGTCGATCCCCGAGGAGGTGCGGCCCCACAAGGACCAGCCGTTCTATCACCTGCTCGCGGAGAACTCGGAGTCGGAATACGTCGCCTATGTCTCCGAACAGAATCTCGTGCCGGACGATTCCGGCGAGCCGGTCCGGCATTCCCAGGTCGCCGAGATCTTCGTCAAGGACAAGACCGGCGGTTACCGCCCGCGGAATCCATCGCTGAACTGAGTTTCGCCGCCACCAACTGGCCAGCAAAAAAGGCGCTCGAACCGAGCGCCTTTTTCATGTGCGGGATTGATCGCTGATTACTTCTGTCCGGCCGGAGCGGCGCCAGGCGCTTGCTGCTGCTTCTTCTGCAGCTCTTCAGCCTTCTTCTGGAGCTCTTCCTGCAGCTTCCTCTGGGTTTCCTCAAACACCTTCGGATCGGTCGGCGGACCGTCATAGGCCTTCTGGAATTCGCCGGCGAGCGGCAGCGGCAGCGTCAGCGGCGCGCCGTTGGCATTGATCGCCTGAACAACGAGGTTCTGGCCCTTCTTCATGTTGTTGATGAACTCGGGCGTGGCTTCGTAGTCGGACATGCAGCCGTTCTGGAAGCAGATCACATACGGGCTCTGCAACGGCGGATTGTTGTCCACGATGATGCGGGTGCCGTGCACCAGCTGCATGCCGAGCGGCAGCGTCACGCGCAGGATCTTCTTCGGCTCGCCTTCGGGCTCGATGATGACGGCCGCGATGACCGGCTGGCCCGACTCGATACGGCCATCCTTGCCGGTGAAGCAGACCTGCTTGGCGTTGGCGTCCTGGCCCTTGAGGCAGAACTTGGTCCAGGGGGCATAGATCAGCTGGATCTGCTGATCGGCCGGCTGGGCCGCGCCCTGCTGCGCCGGAGCGCCTTGGGCGGGTGCCGGTTGGGCGGGCGCCTGAGCGGCCGGCGCCGGCGCCTTTGGGGCAGCCTTCGGAGCTGCCTTCGGAGCTGCCTTGGGCGCGGGCGCGCCCGGAGCTGGCGCCTGAGCCTCGGCGGCAAACGGCACGGCCAACGCCGTCGCCGTCAACAAGGCGAGAAGTCGCCCGCGCGGCCGGACGGACGCGGCCAAGTAACGGAAATTCATTGCGGAAAACCCTTTCTAAACGGGAAGTGCCCGAACCGCTTCGACGCACCGAACCTGGCCGCCCTGGGCGCGGCTCTCTCCCCGTCAAATGAGGCGGATAAGTGACGGCTCGGCGCTCGTGCGCGATTGCGTGCCTTCTTAACGTGGCCGACGAAAAGATCAATGCCGACAAGCGTCTTTGGCCGCGCGCCGGCGTGCGCCCCCGGGAAAATCCCTGTGATAGGATTCAGGCCCGCGGTCCTCGAATCAACGTGTGCAGATGTTCATGTTCCAGCGCCTTCTCGAGGGCCGCCCTGAAGGTCTTTGCGTCCGCCTCTGCACCCTGGCTTTCGGCTTGGGGGTCTCATTCGCCTTGGGGCTCCCGGCAAGCGGCGCGGGGGCAGAGGAGGCCCACGCCATCGCGATGCACGGCAAGCCGGCGATGCCTGCCGATTTCACCCACATGCCTTACGTCAATCCTGATGCCCCCAAAGGCGGCCGGCTGACCTGGGGCGTTCTTGGCACCTTCGACAGCCTCAATCCCTTCATCGTCAAGGGACTGGCCGTGCAGCAGATGCGGAACTACGTGATCGAGAGCCTGCTCGCGCGCGGCAATGACGAGCCGTTCACGCTCTACGGCCTGCTCGCCAGATCGGTCGAGACCGATGACGAGCGGAGCTTTGTCACGTTCCACATCGATCCCCGCGCCCGCTTCTCCGACGGCAAGCCGGTCCGCGCCGAGGACGTGCTGTTCTCCTGGCAGCTGCTGCGCGACCACGGCCGCCCCAACCACCGGCAATATTACGGCAAGGTCGCAAGCGCCGAGGCGCCGGATCCCCTCACCGTCCGCTTCGACCTTGCGGGGGCCAATGACCGCGAACTGCCGCTGATCCTCGGCTTGATGCCGATCCTGCCGAAACACGCGGTCGACGTCGCGGCTTTCGAGGAGACGACGCTGACGGGTCCGGTCGGCTCCGGCCCCTATCGCGTCACCGCGGTGAGGCCCGGTGCCAGCGTGACGCTCACCCGCAATCCCGACTATTGGGGCCGTGACCTCCCCATCAATCGCGGGCTCTACAATTTCGACGAGATCAGGCTCGACTATTTTCGCGAGGCCAACGGCCAGTTCGAAGCTTTCAAGCGCGGCCTCTATGATTTCCGCATCGAGCACGAGCCGCTGCGCTGGCATGACGGCTACGACTTTCCCGCGGCGAAGAATGGCGACGTGATCCGCGACACCTTCAAGCCGGGCGTGCCGCAACCTTCCGAATTTCTGGTGTTCAACACGCGGCGTCCCATCTTCGCCGACATCCGCGTCCGCCAAGCCTTGACGCTGCTGTTCGATTTCGAGCTGGTCAACCGCAACTACTTCTTCAACCTCTACTCGCGCGTCGCCGGCTATTTTGCCGGCTCGGACCTGTCAGCGTATGGCCATCCCTCCGATACGCGCGAGCGCGAGCTGCTCAAGCCGTTCGCCGCGCAGATTCCGCCTGACATCATGGACGGCAGCTACCGCCTGCCGGTGACCGACGGTTCGGGCCGCGACCGGACCACGCTGCGCGCGGCCCTGAAGCTGTTGTCGGAGGCCGGCTACGATCTCGACGGCACCGTGCTGCGCAACCGCGCGACCAAGGCGCCCTTCACCTTCGAGATCCTGGTCACGACCCGCGACCAAGAACGCGTCGCGCTTGCGTTCCAGCGCGACCTCAAGCGCGCCGGCATCGAGCCGAGCGTGCGATCGGTCGATCCCGTGCAGTTCGACCAGCGCCGGCTCGCCTACGAATTCGACATGATCCAGAACCGCTGGGACCAGTCGCTGTCGCCCGGCAACGAGCAATATTTCTATTGGGGGAGCGCTGCCGCCGATAATCCCGGCACCCGCAACTACATGGGGGCCCGGGATCCCGCGGTCGATGCGATGATCGCCGCACTGCTCGAAGCCCGTGAACATACGGATTTCGTGTCGGCGGTGCGGGCGCTCGATCGCGCTTTGATCTCCGGTTTCTATACAATCCCCCTGTTTAACGTATCGGAGCAATGGATCGCGCGCTGGAATCGGATAGAACGGCCAGAGGCCACCTCGCTGTCCGGCTATTTGCCGGAGACCTGGTGGTCGAAGGGGCAGCCGCAAGCTCGTCAAGCAAAGTGACGCCGTGAACCAGCCAGCCGTATCGCCGACGCTCGACACGCTGTTTCAGCGCACGCTGATGCGGCAGCCGCACGCGACTGCCCTGCTCGACCCGCTGAACAAGTTCCGCGTGACCGGGCACCAGCCGCGGCGGATGAGCTATGCCGAGGCTGACACGGCCATCGAGGCGCTGTCCGCCTATTTCGTCGAATCAGGCCTGCCGGCCAATTCCGTCATCGCGATCCAGCTGCCGAATACGGTCGAGTTCGTGCTCACCGTGCTCGCCGCCCATCGCGCCGGCCTCGTCGTCGCGGCGCTGCCGCTGCTCTGGCGCCATGCCGAACTGACCGCCGCTCTCAATCGTACCGCGGCGCGCGCCATCGTCACCATGAGCACGGTCGACGGCGTCAGCTATGCCGATCTCGCCATGCACGCGGCCGCGGAAGCCTTCTCGATCCGCCATGTCTGCGGCTTCGGCACCAACCTGCCCGAAGGCATGGCCTCGCTCGACGACGTGCAGGCCCGTCCGCCCGGCACCTCGCGCGCCGTGATTCAGGATGGCCGCAAGGCGGCGATGATCTCCTTCGACGTCACCGCGGAAGGCTTTCGTCCGGTGCCGCGGCCGCATTTCAGCCTGATCGCCGGTGGGCTCGCGATGTCGCTGGAAGCCGACATCAGGCAAGGCGCGACGGTGATGGCGGCGTTCACGCCGATGTCGTTCGCAGGGCTCGCCTCCTCGCTCGCGGTGTGGCTGCTGTGCGGCGGCACGCTGGCGCTGCATCATCCGTTCGAGAACGACGTGCTGGAGCAGCAGATCAACGCGCACGAATGCGACGTGCTGATCGCACCGGCACAGTTCGCCCAGCGGCTCGGCGATTCCGATCTGGCGGCGCGGATGCCGACCTTGCGCAACGTCATCGGCCTGTGGCGCGCGCCCGAGCAGGTGGCGGCGAGCGAGGCATGGATCGCGCCGCACGCGCCGTTCACGGACGTCTATCTGTTCGGCGAGGCCGGATTGTTCGGCGCCCGGCGTGGCGAGGACGGCATGCCGGTACCGGTGATGCCGGGACCGCACGGCGCGCCGCGCGAGCAGTCGGGTTCGTCGATCGCCGGCGAGATTCTGCTGACGCCGAAGGGCACGCTCGGCCTGCGCGGCCCGATGGTGCCGATCGCGGCCTACGCCCCGCCGCAGCCGGTTGGCGACAGCCTGATCGCGCAGCCGCCACGCGACTATGTCGACACCGGCTATGCCGCGCGGCTCGACCGCCCCAGCGGCGCGATCTGCATCACCGCGCCGCCCTCAGGGATCATGGCCGTCGGCGGGTACCGATTCCTCTCCAACGACCTCCAGGAATGGGCGCGCCGGCTCGGCCAGGGCGCCCTGCTGACCGCGCTGCCCGACCGGCTCTCCGGTCACCGGCTCGCGGGCCGAGCCCAGGACAATGCCCGCGCCCGCGAGGCGCTCAGTGAACTCGGGCTTAACCCCCTGATGGTCGAAGCTTTTCGCGACCGTTCCGGACCGGGTTGAGGGTCATTTCGACCGTTCCATTGACGCTGCATTAAGGCGGCCGGACTAGATTGCGCGGCACCTGTCGCGTGATCAGAGTCTCTCGATGTCCCAGGCCGGCCCGATCCTGTTTGTGTCCAATGGCGAGCGGCCGGCCTTCATCGCGGCGCTGGACGAGGCGCGATTCTTCCCCGTGATCGACACCGGCTGGGCCGGCGCGACGCGCGCGGTCGAAGAGGTGCAGCCGGCCGTGGTTCTCGCCGTGATGGATGCCGGGCACGAGCCGCATCTGGCGCTGCTCGCCAGGAAGATCGCCGAGCAATCGCCTTACCTTCCCTTCGTGGCGTTGGATGCGGCGGGCGCGCTCCCGCACAACGCCCTGCCCTTCTCCTCCTCGCGCGCCGGCCATTCCGAACGCCTGATCGCACGGCTTCGCGCCGCGCTACGGATTCGCACGCTTCATGCCACGGTGCTGCGCCGGCTGCCCGAGGTGAAAGTCGCGCTGCCGGACGCTGATCCCGTTCGCGATGCTACGGTGCTTCTGATCGGTCGCGGCGCGGCTTACCCCGCGCTTTCCGTTGCGCTAGGCGAGCGTATTGGCGTCGTCGGCGCGCTCTCGATCGAGGCCGCGGCCAAGCATCTCAACACCCGCGACCTCGACGGCGTCGTGCTCGCCGAAGGTTTTACCGCCCGCGTGACCGATGCCTTCCTCACGGTGCTCGCCGAGGACACCCGCTTCCGCAGCCTGCCCGTGGTCGTCACCGCGCATCAATTGACGCAGGCTTATGACTTGCCCAATCTCGAGCTGATCCCGGGCGAGCCGGCGAAGGTCGCCGCCAACGCGCTGCCCCTGATCCGCCAGCACGCGATGGAAGCCCAGCTGAGCCGCACGCTGCGCTCGATGGATGCCGGCGGCTGGCTCGACCCGCGCAGCGGTCTGCTCACGGTGGAGGCCTTTGCCCGCGATTTTGCCAAGGCGGTCGAGCAGACGCTGGCCCGCGGCGGCGGCCTCTCGGTCGCACGCTTCGCCTTCGATCCCGGCAATTCCCGCGCCCAGCTCGATGCCGCGCGCATTCTCAGCCGCCTGATGCGACAGATGGATTTTGGCGTGGCGCAGAAGGACGGGTCGGTCATCGTCGTGTTCGCCGAAACCGACTTCCGCACCGCCCACATGATCGCCCGCCGCCTCTCTGCCGTGATGCGGCACACGTCGAACGGCAAGCACGAAATGCGCAGCGATCCCGTGGTCTCGGTGGATTCGCTGTCGCCGTCGGATACGGCAAGGTCGCTACTTGGGCGGCTCTCGGCCGACGCGTCGCGGGCGGCGTCGTAATTACCTCGCGAGCTGCCGTAGGGTGGGCAAAGGCGCACTTGCGCCGTGCCCACCATTTTCCAAAGTTGACGATGGTGGTGGGCACGCTTCGCTTTGCCCACCCTACGGCACCTCGCTCACGCCGCCTTCTTGCTCTGCGCGAGCTGCGCCAGCTGGCGCATGATCTCGGTGGTGCCGGCCAGACGCTCTTCCGGCGTCTCCCAGTCTTGCAGGAACACCACCTTCATGTCGGGCCGCACCTTCGCGGCCTGGCCGTGGCTGCGGATGAAGCTCACCAGCCGATCGGGATGGGCGAAGGAATTGTCTCGGAAGGCGATGACGGCGCCCTTCGGACCGGCATCGATCTTGCCGACATTAGCCTGGCGGCAGAACGCCTTGATCGCGGCGACCTTGAACAAATAGCGCACCTCGTCCGGCAGCACGCCGAAACGATCGCGCATCTCGGCACCGAAGTTCTCGATCTCCTCCTCGCTGTCGAGGTCGGCGAGCCGCCGGTAGAGCGACAGCCGCACCGAGAGATCGCCGACATAGTCCTCCGGAATCAGCACGGGCATGCCGATGGTGATCGTCGGCGACCAGCGATCGGCGGCGGGCTCGGACACGCCGGCCTTGAGGTTGACGATCGCCTCCTCCAGCATCGACTGGTAGAGCTCGAAGCCGACCTCCTTGATGTGGCCGGACTGTTGCTCGCCCAGGATGTTGCCGGCGCCGCGGATATCGAGGTCGTGCGAGGCGAGCTGGAAGCCCGCGCCCAACGTCTCCAGCGATTGCAGCACGGTGAGCCGGCGCTCGGCCTGCGCCGTGATCTTCTGCTGCGCCGGCAGCGTGAACAGCGCATAGGCCCGCAGCTTGGAACGGCCGACGCGGCCGCGGAGCTGGTAGAGTTGGGCGAGGCCGAACATGTCCGCCCGATGCACGATCAGCGTGTTGGCGTTGGGGATGTCGAGGCCGGATTCCACGATCGTGGTCGACAGCAGGATGTCGAACTTGCCGTCGTAGAACGCGGTCATGATGTCCTCGATCACGGCGGGCGGCATCTGCCCGTGCGCGACCGCGACCTTCATCTCCGGCACGTTCTTGTCGAGGAAATCCTTGACCTCGGCGAGGTCGTCAATGCGCGGCACCACGTAGAACGCCTGGCCGCCGCGATAGCGCTCGCGCAGCAGCGCCTCGCGGATCATCAAGGGATCATGCGGGGCGACGAAGGTGCGGACCGCGAGACGGTCGACCGGCGGCGAGGCGATGATCGAGAGCTCGCGCACGCCGGTGAGCGCCAATTGAAGCGTGCGCGGAATCGGCGTCGCCGACAGCGTCAGCACGTGCACCTCGGCGCGGAGCTGCTTCAGCCGCTCCTTGTGGGTGACGCCGAAATGCTGCTCCTCGTCGACGATCAGCAGGCCGAGGTCGCGGAACTTGATCGACTTGCTGAGCAGCGCGTGGGTGCCGACGACGATATCGACCGAACCGTCGGTGAGGCCTTTCTTGACCAGATTGAGCTGCTTGGCCGGCACCAGGCGCGAGGCCTGCGCGACCTGCACCGGGAAACCCTTGAAGCGGTCGGTGAACGTCTTGTGGTGCTGACGGGCGAGCAGCGTGGTCGGCACCACGACCGCGACCTGCTTGCCTTCCAGCGCCACGGCGAAGGCGGCGCGCAAGGCCACCTCGGTCTTGCCGAAGCCGACGTCGCCGCAAATCAGCCGGTCCATGGGACGGCCGAGCTCGAGGTCCTTCAGCGTGGACTCGATCGCGCCGAGCTGATCCTCGGTCTCGTCATAGGGGAAGCGCGCGCAGAACTCGTCGTAGAGGCCCGGCTGCACCGGCAGCTTTGGCGCCTCATGCAGGTGGCGCTCGGCGGCGATCTTGATCAGCTCGCCCGCGATCTCACGGATGCGGTTCTTGAGCTTGGCCTTGCGCGTCTGCCAACCCGAGCCGCCGAGACGATCGAGTTCGACTGAGGTCTGGTCGGAGCCATAGCGCGACAGCAGCTCGATGTTCTCGACCGGCAGGAACAGCTTGGTCTCGGCGGCATAATGCAGCTCGAGGCAGTCATGTGGCGCGCCGGCGACGTCGAGCGTCTGCAGGCCGATGAAGCGGCCGATACCGTGGTCGACGTGGACGACGATGTCGCCGGCGGCGAGGCTCGTCACCTCCGAGATGAAATTGTCGAGCTTGCGGCTCGCCTTGCGCGGCCGCACCAGGCGATCGCCAAGAATGTCCTGCTCGCTGATGACAGCGATCTCGTCGGTCTCGAAACCGCTTTCGAGGCCGAGCACGGCAAGCATGGTCTCGTTGCGCGGGGTCGCCTGCACCGTGCGCCAGCTGTTGACGCTGGTTACAGGGGTGAGCTTGTGATCGCGCAGCATCGAGGTCATGCGGTCCCTCGAGCCCTCCGTCCAGAGCGCGATGACCACCTTCTTGCGGCTTGTCAGCAGCCCATGCACATGTGCGACGACGGCTTCGAAGACGTTGACCTTGTTGTCGTTGCGCTCCGGCGCGAAGTCGCGGCCCTTGCGTGCCCCGGCATCCACCACACTGGTACCATCGGCAGGCACCGAAAACTGTGTCAGCCGCACCAGCGGCATCCCGCTCTCGCGCTTGCCCCACTCCTCCTCGGTCAGATAGAGCCGGTCAGGCGGCAGCGGCTTGTAGATGGCGCCGCCGCCCGGATGCTCCATCGCATCGCGGCGGGCCTGGTAATAGTCGAGGATCTGCTTGAAGCGCTCGCGGATGGCGTCCTCGGCCTGCGGCTCGATCGCGATCGCCGCGCCCTGCAGATAGTCGAACAGCGTGTCCATCCGGTCCTGGAACAGCGGCAGCCAGTGCTCCATGCCGGGATGACGGCGGCCCTCGCTGACGGCTTCGTAGAGCGCATCGTCGCGCTCGGGCGCGCCGAACTCGGCGACATACCCCATGCGAAAGCGGCGGATGGTGTCGGTGACGAGCTGGAATTCTGAGATCGGCACGAGATCGAGCGCGCGCATGTCGAGCAGCGTGCGCTGGGTCTCGGCATCGAAGGTGCGGATCGATTCCAGGCTGTCGCCGAAGAAGTCGAAGCGGACGGGCTGTTCCAGGCCGGCCGGAAACAGGTCCAGAATGCCGCCGCGCACGGCGTATTCGCCGGGCTCGCGCACGGTCGAGGAGCGATTGTAGCCGTTGTGCTCGAGCCAGGCGATGATGGTGTCCATCGGCACGACGTTGCCCGGCGCGACCGACAGCGCCTGCGCCGCGACGAGCTCGCGCGCCGGCACGCGCTGCACGACGGCGTTCACCGTGGTCAGCACGATCAGCGGCTTGTCGCTACCGGTCAGGGACGCCAGCCGTGCCAGCGTCGTCAGGCGCTGCGCGAGGACACCGCCATGCGGCGAGACGCGGTCATAGGGCTGGCAGTCCCAGGCCGGGAAGGTCAGCACGGGCAAATCGGGCGCGAAGAATTGCAGGGCACGTTCGAGCTGCTGCATCCGCGGCCCGTCGCGGCAGATCACCGCGAGGCTGACGGCCGGCTTCTTCGGCCGCGCCGCGATTGCGCGCGCGAGATCGGAGACGACGAGGCCCTCGGCGCCCTCGGCAACATTGGCAAGCGTCAGCGCGCGGCCGGGCGTGAGCAGCTCGGCCGGCGATTTCATCCCCTGCTTCATACGTCGCGGTCCGCGATCGGAAACGCCTTGATGCGCGCAAACAGCGGGCCGATGACTTCGGCGGGAAGCACCTCGTCGCCGGTGATGGCGGCGTAGAGGTCGGGATCGGCCTCTTCGAGCAGGGTCTCGAGCTGCGTCAGCTCGTCGTCGGACAGATTGCCGATCTCGGCATCCGCGAAGCGTCCGAGGATCAGGTCCATCTCGCGCGTGCCGCGGTGCCAGCAGCGGAACAGAAGCCGCTTGCGGCGGTCGTCCAGCCCGTCGCTCGATCGTGTCGTTCCCGTCATGTCTCAATTCCAGTCAAACGCCAAAAGCCCGGACGTGCCGGGCCGGGGTGATATAGCCACTCGGGCGGGCCCTGTCAGCCCTCGATTTGTCATGGCCGCTGCCGCCGCAGGGACACGAAAAAACACGTGGATGCCGGGCATAAAGCCGGGCATGACGAGCGAAAACGATCCTAGGTTCGCCTGATGCGCCCCAGCCTGCTCAATCCGCTGTTTGCCCCCGTGACCAGCCTACCCGGCGTCGGTCCGAAGCAGGACAAGCTGCTGCAATAT
The DNA here is from genome assembly GCF_055811695.1 of Bradyrhizobium sp. MI1.3. Classification (NCBI taxonomy): domain Bacteria; kingdom Pseudomonadati; phylum Pseudomonadota; class Alphaproteobacteria; order Hyphomicrobiales; family Nitrobacteraceae; genus Bradyrhizobium; species Bradyrhizobium sp. MI1.3. Next base: position 121,368 of record NZ_JBVVPQ010000004.1, read on the forward strand.
CTGCTCAGCCGCAATGAGACGCCGCGGCTGGTCGATCTGTTGCTGCATTTGCCGAGCCAGGTCATCGACCGCCGCGCGCGGCCGAAGATCCGCGACGCCGTGCAGGGAACTATGGTGACGCTGGAGGTCACGGTCGACCGCCACCGCCCGCCCCCGCCGCGCAATGCCCGCGCGCCCTACCTCGTCTACGCCAGCGACGATACCGGCGACGTCGTGCTGACGTTCTTCCGCGCAAAGCCCGGCTATGTCGAGAAGCTGCTGCCGATCGGCGAGAAGCGCTTCGTCTCCGGCACGCTCCAGATGTACGACGGCATCCCGCAGATCGTGCATCCCGACCGGGTGCTGGACGAGGAGGCGATTTCCAAACTCTCCGGCATCGATCCCGTCTATCCCTTGACCGAAGGCCTTGCACTCGGCTCGCTGCGCCGCGCGGTCGCGCAGGCGCTGCTGAAGCTGCCGGCACTGCCGGAATGGATCAGCCCGGAGGTGCTGCGCCGCTGCGGCTTCCCGCCGATCGCCGAGGCGCTCACCCGCGTGCACCAGCCGGTTGAGCTCACCGACATTCTGCCCGACCAGCCGTTCTGGTCCCGTCTCGCGTTCGACGAACTCCTGGCCGGACAACTCGCCCTTGCCCTGATTCGCGCCCAATTGCGCCGCCCGGCCGGCGTGCGCAACGCCGGCGACGGGCACCTCCGCAACAAGATCATCGACGCCCTGCCCTATGCGCTGACGTCCTCCCAGCGCGACGCGGCAGCCGCCATCGCGAGCGATCTGCAACAGCCGGTGCGCATGTTGCGTCTGCTCCAGGGCGACGTCGGCTCCGGCAAGACCGTGGTCGCGCTGCTCGCCGCCGCTGCCGTCACCGAGGTCGGCAAGCAGGCCGCCCTGATGGCGCCGACCGAAATCCTGGCGCGTCAGCACATCAAGACCATCGCGCCGCTGGCCGAGCGTGCGGGCATGCGGGTCGCGATCCTCACCGGCCGCGAAAAGGGCAAGGAGCGGCGGGAACTCTTGGCACAACTCGAAGCCGGCGAGATCGACCTGCTCGTCGGCACCCATGCGTTGATCCAGGACGACGTGATCTTTAGCGATCTCGCCCTCGCCGTCGTCGACGAGCAGCATCGATTTGGCGTGCGCGAGCGGCTGGCGCTGACGTCGAAGGGCGAGGCCGTCGACGTGCTGGTGCTGAGCGCCACGCCGATTCCGCGCACGCTGGTGCTGACCTATTTCGGCGACATGGACATCAGCGAGCTCAGGGAGAAGCCCGCCGGCCGCCAGCCGATCGAAACCCGCACCATCTCGATGAGCCGCCTCGGCGAGGTCACCGACAGCATCGGCCGCGCGCTCGAATCCGGCAAGCTGGTCTACTGGATCTGCCCGCTGGTCGAGGAATCCGAGGCCGAGGGCACCGAGCACCTAACCAATGCCACCAAGCGCTTCGAAAGCCTCCAGAAGCGTTTCGGCGACCGCGTCGGCCTTGTCCACGGCCAGATGAAGGGCACCGAGAAGGACCGCGTCATGGGCCAGTTCGCCGCCCACGAGATCGGGCTGCTGGTCGCGACCACCGTGGTCGAGGTCGGTGTCGACGTGCCGGCGGCGACCATCATGGTGATCGAGAACGCCGAACGCTTTGGCCTCGCCCAGCTTCATCAATTGCGCGGCCGCATCGGGCGCGGCTCGGAGGCCTCGACCTGTCTGCTGCTCTACTCCGAGCCGCTCGGCGAAATGTCGAAGGCGCGACTGAAGGTGATCCGCGAGACCACCGACGGTTTTCGCATCGCCGAGGAAGATCTGAAGCTGCGCGGCGAAGGCGATGTGCTCGGCGTGCGCCAGAGCGGCCTGCCCGGCTACCGCATCGCCCGGTCGGAGGTGCACGGCCAGCTCATCACGCAGGCCCGCGACGAGGCGCTGCGCATCCTGAAGGACGATCCGAAACTCAAGGGCGAGCGCGGCGAGGCACTGCGATGCCTGCTGTATCTGTATGAGCGGGATGAAGCGATCCCGCTGATCGGGGCGGGTTAGCTGGCCGCTCTCTGGCGCCCGATCTCATAGGCCGCCACATGCGCGCGGGCCAAATCCAGCAGCGGCGTGTCGACGCCGAGTGCACGGGCCCGGTTGGCCATATCGCCGAGGATGTGGTCCGCCTCGGTGATCGAACCGCGCTCGATATCACGCAGCATCGAGGCCTTGAGCGGGGAGTCCGGGGTCGTGAACAGCTTCCGGTCAAACTCGATGAAAGGCGCTCGCGGCTCAAAACCCGAGGCCGTCGCGACGGCACAGCATTCCGCAAACAGGCGGAAAATAGATTGCTCGCCGTTCGGCACGGACAGAATGTCTCCGATGCTTGCACGCATCAGGCAGGTGATGCCGGCTAGCGTGCTGAGCTGGACGAATTTCTCCCACATGTCCTGCATGATCGCTTCGCTGGCGCGCACGTCGATACCGGGCACGTGCAGCAGCGTCTCCAGGGCAAGCACACGCTCGCTCAGCGAACCCTCGATCTCCCCGAAGACAATCGTCTGATTGGCCATGAACTGAACGACACGGCCATCCGCATCGAGCCCGGCACTGACATTCGCGAGCCCGCCGAGGACGCACCTCGCACCGAACCGCGCAGTCAGGGCGTCGACATGTTTCAAGCCGTTGAGGATCGGCAAAATCATCGTGTTGGCGCCGACCGCCGGGGCAAACTGGACCATCGCATCGTCGAGCGAGTAGGATTTCACCCCGACGAGCACGACGTCGAACGTTTCCTTGAGATCGTTGGCCAGGATGACCTTCGGCTGCACGGCGAAGTCGCCATGCGGGCTCACGACCTGCAATCCATTCCGCCGCAATTGCTCCGCACGCCCGGCCCGCACCAGAAAGATCACGTCGCCGCCGGCTCGGACCAGACGCGCTCCGTAATAGCCTCCAAGCGCTCCCGCGCCGATTACAAGTACTCTCATTCGAACTCCCATTGCCGAGCGACCGCTTCCGCAAAAGTCATATCAGATGAACCTCGCGACGTCTCCTCAGCCGGCGTGCGCGCGCAAGAACCTGCCGTGCGCGGCTTCGGTCGCATCGTTGGCGGGGAACATGCACTCGAGCCGCAGTTCCTCCGCAGTCACCGTCTGCGGCGTTCCGACCGTCGTGATCAGGGAGAAGTAGTCCAGCGTCACACCGTCCTTGACGAAGGACAGCGGGATCATCGGCATCGCATCGGACGCCGACGGCGCACGCCATTCCGGCTTCACCCCGGGGTACTGCGACAATTCCTTCAGCAGCGCCTTCGTCCTGATGTCAACCACGTGTCCGACCGCCTCGCGATACACCCGTGCGAGCAGCCCGCGCGCGGTCTGCGGCCAGTTCGCGATGAAGGGACGCATGCCGTCCGGGTCGAACATGAGATGCAAAAGATTTCGTGGCGCCGGCCGCGCGGACATGTCGATGAAGCAATTGAACAGAAGCGGCGCAGCCTCGTTGGTCATCAGCACGTTCCAATAGCGGTCCATGACGATGGCGGGAAACGGCTCATGCTGACGCAGCATGCGTTGCAGGGCACGGTTGATGCTCGTCATGGCGGGCGCATCGAGCGCGGGATCGGAATAGGACGGCGCATAGCCGGCCGCCAGCAGCAGCTCGTTGCGTTCGCGTAAGGGCACGTCGAGGGCTTGCGCAAGATCGAGCAGCATCTGGCGGCTCGGAACGCTGCGGCCGCTCTCGACGAAGCTGATGTGCTTCTGCGAGACGCCGGCGTCGAAGGACAGATCGAGCTGTGTCTTACCGCGAATGTCCCGCCATTGACGCAGCAGCGCGCCCGCGGAACTGGTGCGCGTCTTGAGGGCACTGGCCGTCGCTTTCATGGCCGACTGATCCTTCCTGTCGATCTGCGGTCTCGTCAACACGCATCGGCGGGGGGGCGCCCCGGGGCCCCCCCCCCCGGGGGGGGCGGGGGGGGGCGCCAACAGCAGGGGCCCGCCCCCCCCCGCCCCCCCCCGGGGCGAGAGGGGGGTGGGGGGCGGGGGGGGGCGTTTTCTGCGCCCTGTTACCTTCCGGGCCTTGGGGGGGGCGCCCAACCCCCCCGGGGGGGGGGCGCGCGGGGGCCCCGCGGCGGATGGCAGCAGGTTCGTGACGATCAACCGAAGGCGACCGGCCCCACGGCGCCGACCCAGTGCCGTACCTTGGTGTCGTCCCTCTCGTCCATGTAGAAGAAGTGCGTCATCGTGGGATGAACCGTCTTCATCGAGGGATCACTGGGTGTCATGTCCACGACACCCCGAAACACCTTCAGCGAGCCCGCATCCCAATATTCGGTGACGTGATGGAGCGCGGTGAATCCGGTGTCGATGAAGGCCTTCAGATTGGCGCGGATCGCCTCGCGCCCCCTCCAATCGGCGACGCCGAGATTGCAGACGGTGTCTTCCGTAAAACAGTCGAAGCCTCGTCCAAAGGTCTTGTCGTCGATCTCCTGCCACATGTCGAGCAGCCATTGCGGCGGCTCCTTCCGCGTAAACACGACTTGCATTTCTCTCTCCTGATGCACCGACGCACGCGCGATAGGAGGCTTGATTGAATGCGTCCTGTCGGCTGGATGACGGGACAGTAGCCAAGCTGCGAATTGGCTCAATTACATGCCAGGAATAAAGCGCGTTCAGGAGGCCTCCTCTTTCCCTCGGCCCGACTTTATGGAACCCTACGATGATGCGCCGGATCATCGTCGTAGGCTGTCAGGGTAGCGGAAAGACGAGCCTCTCCCGGAATCTCGGGCGAATGCTCGGGCTGCCGGTGGTGCATCTCGACGTGCTCTACTGGCGGCCGGGATGGAAGCCATCCGACAAGCCGAGCTTCCGGGCGCGCGTCGCTGATGCGATCGCGGGCGACGCATGGGTTGTCGACGGCAGCTTCTCGGGACTTGCCTTCGATCTCACGCTGGCGCGCGCCGATGCGCTGGTCGTCATCGACCGCCCGCGCTGGCTCTGCCAGTGGCGCATTCTCCTGCGCTCCGCCTTCGATCGCGACAGGACCCGGCCCGACCTCCCGGAGGGGTGTCCCGAACAATTCGACTGGAAATTGATGCGGGAGGCGTGGCGCTACGACACCGAGCGCGCGCCTGTCATCGAGGCCGAGCGTGTGCAGTATGGCGCTGACGTCCCGGTCGTGCGCTTGAGACGCGATCGGGACATCCAGGGTTTTCTGGACTCGGTGCACGGCACATGATCGATGACCGTGACCTGAGACCGGACAATCAGGATTTCTTCTGCGCGATGCCCGCGGCGAATGCCTTCATCAGATCGGTATCCGCCGCGTCGCCTTTCGCGTCCTCGGCGAGATGCTCGAACCAGCGCGCAAAGCCTTCGTAAACCTGGCTGGCCGGATGATCGGGGCCGAGAAAGCCGGAAATCTCCCGCATCTCCGCAACCCAGCGATAGGCCTTCGGGATCATGTCCGGCAGCGCGACTTCGAGGCGGGCCAGAACCGCGGGCTGGCTGCGTGCGAGTTCGTCGCGCAGCGCATCGGCAGCCCCCGCTTTCGTTGCCGCGACCACCATCGCCGAGCCGATGCCGGCGAGGCCCTTGACGATACCGGCGTAGGACATTTTGAGCGCGGACGCGGCACCGACCGGCCCTTCGACGATCCGCACGTCGAGCCCGAAATCCTTCAGCACGGCGACGTCCTTGGCGTGCTCGCCGGACATGTAGAACGCGGGGCTCTTGCCGCCGGGCTGGGGCGGGAACCCGATGATGCCGGCATCGACGAACGGCGCCTGAGCCGAGCCGATGATCTCCTCGATCCTCATCACGGTATCGACGTTGACGGCATTGCAATCGACCACGACCGGCTTCTTCTCGCGCCGGACGATCAGCCCAGCCAGCCGCTCGGCGAGCGCCACCGCTTCGCCCGGCGGCACGATCGAGAGGATGATGTCGGCCTCCGCGATCGCGTCGTCCTCGGCGCCGATCATGCCGGCATCCGCCGCGCGTTTGCGCGTCGCCTCGCTCCGCCCGTTCAACGACGTCAGCACGCGCGCACCATTTTCGCTGAGACGTCGGGCCACGGCACTGCCCATGGCACCGGGCGCGAGGATCGCAATGGTTTTGGACATCGTGCACTCCAGGTCGAAGCAAAGTCGAATTCCAGGCGAGGCGCTCAATCTAACCGGAAGACCGGGGCGTGTACTCATAAACTTGTGTTGCACTTCGTGTGAGTCTGCTCTGTCCGTGATAGCGCGCGCTGGCGCAGCTCACCCAAGGCCCGCAATCACCTAGCCAGATATCCTAAGGGCATAGTAACGCGAGTAAGCTTCGCCGCCTTGTTCCCAGGGAGTCGTAGGTTGGAATCCGATCCTTTCGTATAGACGATGCGAGGCCGTCAGCGCGTTGTTGCTTGACAAGCGTATGCGATCGTATCCTGCGCTGCGGGCAAAGCTGATAAGTGCATCCGAGATAGCTCGTGCGATCCCGCGGCCTCGGTAGATTGGGGCGACAAACATGCGAACCATTTCGCATTGACGATCGTCAAAACGCTTGATCGCACCGGTACCGATGATTTCGTTTCCAGCGATCGCACACAAAAAGAGAGATCGATCGGCGTAGACAGTTTCCGCCTTGTCGAGGTCCGATAGCCGCGAATAAATGAAGTCCCGCACAAAAGTGTCGGGGTGATCACGGAAATGCTCATGCCAAACAGCTTCGATGAGCCGCCGCGCCGCCGGCGCGTCGCCAAGTCGGAATGGCCGAATTGTCCAATTTGGTTCGACGCGAGTGAGAATTGCCATGGGCATCCCCTCCCTTGATCATACGCCCTGATGTGCAAATCAAAAGTCAAGCCGGCCGTAGAGCTCGTCGAATGGTACGCACACATGCTCATTGTAGGCGGACCTCGATTGCAGCCGCTCATACCAGCGCTCAACGTTCGGCAAGTTCGGGCGCGGAAGGTCAAGATTGAGATAGCGATAAAGATGGGTTCCTATCGGAATATCGGCGAGTGATAGCTGGTCTCCGAGTACGAAACAGCTGCCTTTCAACTGATAGTCGATGTGCTTCAGATAACGGCTGGTTTGTTCCAGAGCTTTGTCAACCGCAGCCAAATTGCGTTGCGCTTCGGGCGTCCGGTACCAACCCCAAAACACACCAACCATGAATGCCGGCTGCAACGCGGTTTGCGACCAATCCATCCATTGGTCTGCCTTCGCGCGCTCAGCCGGATTCGCCTTCCAGAACGACGTTTCGGAAGCGTATTTGGCCGCAAGATATCTCAAGATGGCGTGCGACTCCCAGACGACGACGCCGGAGTCATCAATCACTGGAACGCGGCCATGCGGGTTCATGGCCAGGAATTCAGGCGTGTCGAGGCCCCCGAACGAGCCTCCAAGCTCGACATGCTTGTGCGCGATGCCGAGCTCATCGACCAGCCACATCACCTTCTGCAAGTTGAATGACGATTTACGGCCATAAATGGTGAGCATTGGCGCGGATCTCAATTGGGATATCGGCTTACACCTAGCGCTCAGCAGTAAGCAGAAATGAAATGACGCCACAAGCTGCAATAGCTCCTTGCACTCGTTTTGGGTGACAAGGCACCTGTCAGGCTTGAATCACAGCTTTCCGCCGTGACTGCCAAGCTGACGTACATGAGTACACGCCCTGGCAGGGATGCGAACGCCCGCGTGAACGGCGGCCATCCCGCAAAGGAATGGCCCTACTCCACCTTCGCAGGCTGGGGCTGGAGCGCCGAGGCGTTGGCAATACGCGCGGCATTTGCCATGCCCGCCAGCGCCGCCGCCTTCTTCGAGTCGGGCGCCGAGCCCGGCTGCACGACTCCGGCCGACATGATCAGCGTCGCCGCGTCTTCGGTGCTCATGTCGACCTCGACAATCTTGCTCTTGGGCACGTAGAAGAAGAAGCCGGTGGTCGGGTTAGGCGAGCAAGGCAGGAACACCGAGACGTGCTCCTCCTGACCCGGCAGGCTGCGGGAGACGTCCTCGTTCGGCGCTTGCGAGATCAGCACGATCGACCACATGCCCGGCGAGGGAAACTCGACCAGGCCGACCTTGCGGAAGCTCGAGCCCTTGCCCGAGAACAGCGTCTCGAACACCTGCTTGAGGCCGCGGTAGATGGCGCGCACCGCCGGAATGCGGCCGAGGAAGGTCTCGCCGACATCGACCAGTGTCCGGCCGATCAGATTGGCGGCGAGGAAGCCGACCAGCGTCAACGTGAAAAATGCGACGATCAGTCCCCAGCCGGGGATGACGTACGGCATGTAGGTTTCAGGCCGATAGGCCAGCGGCACGAACGGCCGCACCACGCCATCAACCCAGGTGACGAACCACCAAACCAGATAAAAGGTGATCGCAACCGGTCCCGTCACCACGAGACCGGTGAGGAAATAATTGCGGAAGCGGCCTATCAGGCCGGTATGCGGCTCCGGCACGGGATCAAGAGGCGCTGGCGCGTCGTCACGGGGGTTCATTCGGGTTCCAGGTCGGTCGCTTCGTTCAAGCTAGGTTCTTCTAGCAGGTTTTGGAAGACCACGAAGCGTTCCGGCCCGACCCTTCTGCCTATTCCACGGTCACGGATTTCGCGAGATTGCGCGGCTGGTCGACGTCGGTCCCCATGATGACCGCCGTATGATAGGCGAGCAGCTGAACGGGGACGGCATAGACCATCGGCGTGAACGCCGCCGCCATGTCAGGCATGACGATGGTGACGAGGGACTCGACGGTCGCCTCCGCCGCGCCTTTGGCGTCGGTCATCAGGATGATCTTGCCGCCGCGAGCGGCGACCTCCTGCATGTTGGAAACGGTCTTTTCGAACACCCGGTCGTAGGGCGCGATGACCACGACCGGCATGGTCTCGTCGATCAACGCGATCGGACCGTGCTTGAGCTCGCCGGCGGCATAGCCCTCGGCGTGGATGTAGGAGATCTCCTTCAGCTTCAGCGCGCCTTCGAGCGCGAGCGGGAAGCTGGTGCCGCGACCGAGATAGAGCACGTCACGCGATTTCGCGATCTCGCGCGCGAGCTTCTCGATCTGGAGCTCGGTGGTCAGCGCATCCGACATCAAACGCGGGACCTCGACGAGCCCGTGGACGAGCTTGGTCTCGTCCTCGTCGGACAGTTCGCCGCGGGCCTTGCCGGCCGCGATCGCAAGATTTGCCAGCACCATGAGCTGGCAGGTGAAGGCCTTGGTCGAGGCGACGCCGATCTCGGGGCCGGCCAGCGTTGGCAGCACGGTTTCGCTCTCGCGCGCGATCGTCGAGGTCGGCACGTTGACGACGGCCACCGTGTGCACGCCTTCGGCCTTGGCGTAGCGCAGCGCGGCCAGGGTGTCGGCGGTCTCGCCCGACTGCGAAATGAAGATGGCGAGATCTCCCTTGCGCAACGGCGCCTCGCGGTAGCGGAATTCGGAGGCGACATCGACCTCGACCGGCACGCGCGCGAAACGCTCGAACCAGTATTTTGCGACGAACCCGGCGTAGCTCGCGGTGCCGCAGGCCGTGATGTTGATGCGCTGGATGTTCTTGAAGTCGAACGGCAGCTTGACCGGCAGGGAGACCCGCTCGGTCGCCATGTCGACATAGCGTGCCAGCGTGTGGCCGACCACTTCCGGCTGCTCGTGGATCTCCTTGGCCATGAAGTGGCGGTAATTGGCCTTGTCGACCAGCGAGGTCGAGGCGGCGTGCTTGGTCTTCTCGCGCTGGACGGCGTGGCCGTCCTTGTCGAAGATCGCAGCGCTCGTATGGGTCAGCACGACCCAGTCGCCGTCCTCGAGATAGCTGATCGTGTCGGTGAACGGCCCAAGCGCGATGGCGTCGGAGCCGAGATACATCTCGCCGTCACCATAGCCGATCGCGAGCGGCGGACCGTTGCGGGCGCCGATCATCAAATCGTCCTCGCCGGCGAAGATGAAGCCGAGCGCGAACGCGCCGCGCAGACGCGCCAGCGTCAATTTCACCGCTTCCACCGGCTTGTTGCCGCGCGTGAGCAGATCGTCGACGAGATGCAGCACGATCTCGGTGTCGGTCTGGGTGTGGAACACCGTGCCTTTCGTCTCGAGCTCCTCGCGTAGCTCGCGGAAATTCTCGATGATGCCGTTGTGAACGACGGCGACACGCTCGGTCGCATGCGGATGGGCATTGTTGACGGTCGGCTTGCCGTGGGTGGCCCAGCGGGTGTGACCGATTCCGGTCGTGCCCTTGAGCGGCTCGGCTTCCAGCCGCTTCTCCAGATTCTTCAGCTTGCCCTCGGCGCGGCGGCGCTCGAGATGCTTGCCTTCGAGCGTGGCGACGCCTGCGGAATCATAGCCGCGATATTCAAGACGTTTGAGCGAATCCACCAATTGCTCTGCAACCGGCTCGCGCCCGAGAATGCCGACAATCCCGCACATGCGGATCAATATCCCCCAAATCGTCGAAAAATCGCCTAAACGACGCGCTCGGTTTTTAGCGAAGTTCCTAAGGAACCAGATACTCAATAATTATTGCTGATTGAGACAGCACCGACGGCGACGAGCCTCGCCTGCGTCGAACTGGCTGGGCCTTAAACCGCGCGCGTTAACTTGTTGTCAACGAATTTGGCCAACCCTTGCGTACCAGGGAGACAGGCCATGAAAGGCTCATCCGACCGCAAAAGTCTGTCATCGATGTCGGTGCGCGCCAGCGAGACCACCGGCACGCACCTTGCGCACTGGCCGCCGCCCCAGCGCGGCAAGGAAAGCAAGCCCGTCATCATCAAGCACGTCGCCGGCGAGCCGGCAAAGCGTGCCAAGCCGCGCGGCTGGCGCCTGACGCGCGCGATCTTCTCGGAATTCGCCGACGACGAATAGCGCCGCTCATTTCGCCGGCTTCTTTTCAGGCTTCCTGGCACCCGTCTTCATCTCGCGATAGCGCGCCGCACCACCTTCGCGGATGGTCTGCGGACTGCGCTCCAGCGCCATGGCGTCATCAGGCACGTCGCGCGTGATCACCGAGCCCGAGCCGATATAGGCGCCGTTGCCGATGGTCACCGGCGCGACCAGCGAGGAGTTGGTGCCGACGAAGGCGCCCTGCCCGATGATCGTCTTGTGCTTCTTGAAGCCGTCGTAGTTGCAGGTGATGGTGCCGGCGCCGATGTTGGAATTGGCGCCGATGGTGGCGTCCCCGATGTAGGAGAGATGGTTGACCTTGACGCCGGCCCCCAGCGTCGCGGCCTTGGTCTCCACGAAATTTCCAATGCGCGCGCCGTCGCCGAGCGAGGTGCCGGGCCGCAGCCGCGCATAGGGGCCGATGGAGACCTTCTTGCCGAGCGTGGTCTCGACGATGTGCGAGAAGGAATGGACCACCGTGCCGTCGCCGATCGAAACGCCGGGGCCGATCACCACGAAGGGTTCGATCGTCACGTCCTTGCCGAACACGGTATCCGCGGCGAGATAGACGGTTTCGGGCGCGATCAGCGTGACGCCGGCCTCCATAGCCGCTTTCCGCAACCGCGCCTGCATCACGCTTTCGGCCTCGGCGAGCTGCGCCTTGGTGTTGATGCCGCGCACTTCGTCCTCGCTGGTTTCGATCACCACGGCATCCCATCCCTGTTCGCTGACAATGCCGACCACATCGGTCAGATAATATTCGCCCTTGGAGTTCGCATTGCCGATCTTGTCGAGGATCGCGAGCGCGCGGCGGCCGTCGATCGCCATGACCCCGGCATTGCAGAGGTCGATCCTGCGCTCCTCGGCGCTGGCATCGGCCTGCTCGCGGATCGCGACCAGGCGGTCGCCCTCGACGATGAAGCGGCCATAGCCGGTGGGATCGGCGGCGCGGAAGCCGAGCGCCGCAATCGCCGCGCCTTTGGCCAGCGGCGCGCGCAGCCGCGCAAAGGTCTCGGCCGAGATCAGCGGCGTGTCGCCGAACGCAATCAGCAAATCATCCACGCCCCGCGCAATGGCATCGCGCGCCGCCAGCACCGCATGTGCGGTGCCGAGCCGTTCATGTTGCACGAAGGTGAGCGCGTCGGGGCGGATGCGCTTTGCTTCGTCCGCCACCGCCTGATGGTCGGGTCCGATCACGACCGCGAGCGAGGTGCCGGTTCCCCTGGGCGCCGCGGCGAGCACGTGGGCGAGCAGGCTCTGGTGCGCGACCGGATGCAGCACTTTCGGCAGGTGTGAGCGCATACGCGTGCCTTCGCCGGCGGCGAGCACGATCGTGAGGCTGGAACGCGCGGTCATCGAAATCCTGTCAATCGGCCGAATCAATCGGCGCCAGCGGCAACGGCCGCCCTCATGAGCTATCGCCTTGCTACCCCCGCAAACGCCCGGAGTTCAAGTGCGACACGCTTTTCCTGTTAATGTTCCCTGATTGATTCGGGGAAGCCGGACAGGGGTTGGGCACTTAACGTTCATGGCAAAGGATTCCGACCCACTGGCGGATGCCTTCGGCGCCAAGGAGACCGGCGGGCTGTTCTCCGGACTTGTGGCCGAGGAGAGTTCGTTCGATCGCGGCATGATGTGGCGGCTGGGCTCATGGGGCGTGGCGGCCGTCGGCGCCGTGGTGATTGCCGTGTTCGCCAACCAGGCCCAGCTCGGCTGGCGGCGCGACCAGGTCGCGTCCGCCGATCTCGCGCGCCAGGCCGACCGGCTCCAGATCCTGACCAAGGAGAGCCAGAACGAGGCCCGACGGCTCGCCTCCGCCATCGAGACGCTGAACACCGATCGCGACCGGCTCTATTCGCGCGTCACCGTGCTGGAGCAAGGGCTCGATTCCGTCACCGGTGCCATCGCCAAGCAGACGACGCCGCAGGCGTCCGTTGCGAAACCTCAGGAAGCACCGGCTTTGATCGGGCCGCCGGCGCCCGGCATCGCGCCGGTCGCCTCGACACCAGCTCCGGCCAACGACAAGCCGCGCACTGAGGCCGCAAGGGAGCCGTCGAGCCCGCCGCCACAGAGCGCAGCGGCGGCCTCGCTGGTCGCGCAGTTGCCGGCGACAAATTCGGCACTGCCGATGCTTCCGTTGGTCCCGTCCAAATCGATCATGGCGCCGCCCGATCCGGCCGCCCCGAAACTGGTTCAGCCCGAATCCACTGAGAAGACCACTGAGAAGATCGCTGAGAAGGCTGCCGAGAAGAAGCCCGATCCGGCGCCCGCGCCCATCGAAGTCGCCGCTGCACCCACCAAGCCGCCGGAGGCCGCCGAAAGCGAGGCTCCCGCGATCGCGGTCCAGCAGACGCGCTTTGCGATTGATCTCGGTGGCGCCAACTCGCTCGACGGACTGCGCGCGCTGTGGCGCGGGCTCACCAAATCCAATCCCGAGATCGCAGCGCTGCGGCCGATCATCATGATCAAGGAAGGCAACACCGGCCTCGGCATGCAGCTCCGCCTCGGTGCCGGCCCGCTGATCAATGCAGCGGCTGCGGCAAAACTCTGCGCCGGCCTCGCCGAGAACGACCGCCACTGCGAGACCACCGTGTTCGACGGCCAGCGGCTGTCGATGCGCGGCGGCCAGGAAAAACAAGAGAAGACTCAGGATCGAGTTCAGGAGAAGAACTCCGACAAGAACCAGGACTCGGTGCCGCAAGCCGAGACCGCACCGGCGCCCGCGCCCGCGCCCGCCGCCAAGCCCGACAAGCATCGCCGCAGCTATTCCTCGAAACGCTCGTCGAAGCGCGAGGAACCCGCGCCTGCTCCTGCGGCGCCGCCGGCCGCACAGCCGAAGCCGGAGACGGCGTCGGCGGGATCGACGCTGTCGTCGTTCTTCAGAAGGTAGCTTACCTCGCGGCAATTCATCAGCGTAATGGGCGAAGGATCTCACACAGGGCGCGAGAAACTTGCGCCTCCCCTGTTGCCCCCTCTCTCCTTCCCGACCATATTGCCGCCATGACAAAAAAGCCCTTCCGCCTCACGCCCTACCAGGTGCAGTTCCTGATCGTCGTCGGCTTCGCATCCGTCGGCTATGCGCTCTATCTGCGCTACCTCGGAATCGAAAACTCGCAGGTCGGTCTCGCCTGCGACGCCGGGCTTCAGACCCTGATCTGCAAGGCGCGCTCGGTCTCGACCGTGCTATTCAAGAATTCGGTATTCGGCATCGTCGCGCTGGTGGTGGCCACGCTGAACCTGATGCGGCCGTCGATCGTGCTGCTCACCGTCGGCATCATCGCCGCCGGTCTCGGCATCGTGCTCTACAATGTCGTGCTGTCGGGCCTGGCGATCGGCCTGTTCATTCTTGGATTTGCTCGGCCCGCGCCCGCCACAGCGTGAGCGCGAACAAGAGATACATCGCGCAGGTCCACAGCGACTGCCAATTGTCGCGGCCCTCGTTGAAGAGCACATAGGCCGCCGACAGCGTCAGCACGCCGGCGAAGACCGATTCCGCGATCGGACGCTGGCCAATCTGCGGCCGGTTCAGCATCAACAGCGCGAACGGCACCACCGCCATCGTCAGCGAGGCGTAGGGGAAGTCGTGGTAGCGCGGGTCGAACACGAAGCCGAGCGCGGTCTGCGCCGCGATCACCGCGGCCACCGCCAGCGTCAGACCCAGCACGGCGGTGAGCTTCGACCATTTCCGGCCCTCGCGCGGACCGAGCAGATCGAGGAAGGTCGGAAGGCTGCGGCCGATCACCATCGCCTGCGCGCAGAAGATCGGCGACAGGATGCCGGCCGCGAGCAGCGTGCCCCAGAGCAGCCAGCCGCCGATGCCGTAGCTCTCGTAGTACATCTTGTCGGCGCCGATCCCGAGCAGGATGCCTGCCGAGGTCGCCGAGATCGCCACACCGAGCCAAGCCGAGAAACGCGGCGTCCAGGGCCTGCGCCGCAACGTCAGGCCGGCCACCGCGAACACCAGCACGCAGAGGCCCATGCCGGCGCCCATGTACCATTTCCAGTAAGGGAAATTGCTGATCGGCTGGCCCGGCGGATATTTCAGGTTCCGGCGCACCGAGTCATAGAGGCCCCAATAGCCGCCGACGGTGCCTTCCAGCTTGCGCTTCCAAGGCTGGTCGTAGGACTCGATCAGATTGACGCGGAATTTCTGCGCTTTCGCCAGACTCAGGATCTCGGAGACGACGCGCGCCTGGTTGGTGCGCGAAGGCAGCGCGCCCTCGCGCATGCGCCCTTCGCTCGGCCAGCCGGTTTCACCGATCAGGATCTCCTTGCCGGGAAATGCAACCGCCATGCGCTCGCGGATCTGTTCGACATGGGAGGCGGCAAACTTCGCCTTGACCGGGAAGTCCTCCCAATAGGGAAGGATGTGGATCGTGACGAAGTCGACGGCGTCATAGATCTCGCGATTCCTGAGCCAGAACTCCCAGACATCGGCATAGGTGACGGGCACGCTGACCTGCGCCTTCACCGAGCGGATGATGGAGACGAGGTCCGCGGTCGTCATCTCGCCGCGGAGCAGCACTTCGTTGCCGACGATGATGCTGGTGATGGTTCCGGGGAAATCCTTGGAAAGGCGAATGGCGAGCGCGGCCTGCTCGAAATTCTTGGTGCGGTTGCTGGAGAGCCAGATCCCCTGGAGCACTTTCAGTCCACCGATCCGGGCCGCGATCGCCGGCACCTGGTCGAGCCCGTTCTCCATCGAATAGGTGCGGACGCAGTCGGTGATCTCCTTGAGCTGGCGCAGGTCCTGCTCAATCTGGTCGGCCTCGATATGGGTCCACGCGTTCAGCGGCGACTGCTCGCCGCGGAACGGCGCGTAGGAGACGCACTGGACCTTGTCGGCGGGATCGATCGGGGCGCGCGCGAGCGAGATCGGCGTGGCAAGCCACCACCACACGGCAGCGATCGCACCCAGTGAAACGAGCAGAAGCGCCAGTGGCGTACGAAGAGAAATCGGTTCCGTCCTCCGCGAAGGGCAGTCGATTACCTGCTAGCACGCCGTCTGCCAAGGGGGTGACTCCGTTATGGATACATCCCTCCCCTGAGGAATTTACCTGCGGCCGTTCGACCGAGGCCTAGGATCGTGACTTTGCTGGACAAAATTCCAGATTCAGGCCATGGACTCGGGAGGACTTTTCCGCCGCATTGGAGACCTATTTGGACGCCATCACGGGGCGCGTCCGCGAAGGTCCTGACGCGGACGGTCAGTGATATATTGGGGAATTCATGCGGCAACGGGTGTTCGAGTTACGAAATGCGGTCCTGCGGCAGCTCGCCGCCACCTTGGCCGTTTCTTCCCTTGTCATCCTGATGGGTATCGGCGCGGCCTCCGCCCAGAGCGGCACGCCCGCCCCCGACCAGAGCAAGGCAGCCGCCCAGCCCGCCGACGCGGCCAAGGATGCCGCCCAGAACCAGCGCCGCACCGACGAGTTCGCCGAAGCAGCCCAAGTCATCAGCGGCCCAGCCGGCAACCCCGAATGCGTCTGGCTCGGCCGGCGCGTGGTGCGGCTGATGTGGCGGGATGACCTCGATACCGCATTCCGCCATCTCGACTTGTACGATCGCTTCGGCTGCCCCGGCGGCCATATCCAGGCCGCGTTCCGCTGCCTGACCCGCTTCGGCGGCCAGATCGATCCCAAAGTCGCCGAGACCCTGGACAGCCGTGTGCACGCTTGCTGGATCAACCCGGCGTCGCAGCCGCAGCAGGCGGCGGCCGCAGCCTCGCAGCCGGCCGCGCCGGCATCGGGCAATGCGCAGCCGCAGCCGGCCGCGAGCCCCTCGCCGGCGGCAAGCCCGTCACCGGCGCCCCCGAAATAGCCGCGATTGTTTCAGCCTCCGTTCAGGAACGATCGGCGATAGAGGCAATTGGCACTGCTGCGAATTTGAAATGTGCATGCCCTCATACGGTCATGAGGCGATGACAGTTGTGAAACCGCGCGGCAGAGGTATGCTCCATTTGCCGCGGACTTGGTCGGATCTCGGGGTCGGATCCGCTTCCCTGCCCCCTCAGCCCCTTTTGGTTTAGCCGCGATGCGGGTTGTCGCCGCCGTTCTGTTGCTTGTGTCCGCGCTCCACGCCGGCCTCTGGGGGGTCTTGCGTGACAAGGAACCCGCGCCCGACTTCAAGGGCTTGCTGCCCAGCGTCTCCTATGCGCCGTTCGAGGGCTCGGCTCACCCCGATATCGACAACATTCCGACGGTGGAGAAAATCCGCGCCGACCTGAAGACGCTGTCGACGATGACGCGCGCGATCCGTCTCTATTCGTCCACGGGCGGCGTGGAACTGGTGCCGCCGATCGCGGCCGAGTTCGGCCTCAAGGTCACCGTCGGCGCCTGGATCGACAAGGACAAGGATCGCAACGAGCGCGAGATCAAGGCCGCCATCGAGCTCGCCCGCAAGAACAGCAACGTCAACGGCGTCGTCGTCGGCAACGAGGTGATCTACCGCGGCGAGCAGAAGGTCGAAGACCTCATCGAGATGATCAAGAAGGTCAAGGGCGCGGTCCGCGTGCCCGTCACGACCGGTGAAATCTGGAACATCTGGCGCGACAATCCCGACCTCGGCTCCAACGTCGACTTCATCGCCGCCCACGTGCTGCCCTACTGGGAGAACTTCCGCTCGGACCAGGCGGTCGACCAGGCCGTCGACCGCTACAATCTGTTGCGCAACCTGTTCCCCGGCAAGCGCATCGTGATCGCCGAATTTGGCTGGCCGAGCGCGGGTTACAATTTGCGCAACGCCGACCCCGGTCCGTTCCAGCAGGCACTGACCTTGCGCAACTTCGTCAGCCGCGCCGACGCCATCGGCATGGAATACAACATTGTCGAAGCCATCGATCAGCCCTGGAAATACTTCGAAGGCGGCGTCGGTCCGTACTGGGGCATCCTCAACGCCAGCCGCGAGCCGAAATTCGCCTGGACCGGGCCGGTGGAGAATCCCGATTATTGGAAGCTGATGGGTGTGGCGCTCCTGGTCGGTATCCTGCTGTCGCTGCCGATCCTGCGGCTGCAGCAGCCGACGGCGAAGCAGGCGTTCCTGCTGTCGGCCACCGCCAACGGCGTCGGCGCCTGGGCCGCCACCGTGTTCGCGTTCTGGAACGGGCACTATTTCATCTTCGGCTCGGCCTTCGCGCTCACGCTCGGCATGATCCTGCTTGTTCCCCTTGTGCTGATCGCGATGGCGCGCATCGACGAGATCGCCGCCGTCGCCTTCGGCCGGCCGCCGCAGCGCCTGCTCGCGAAGGACAAGCCAGTCGAGAACGTACCGGAGAATTACTTTCCAAAAGTCTCGATCCACATCCCCGCTTATTTCGAGCCGGTCGAGATGCTCAAGCAGACGCTCGATGCGCTGTCGCGGCTGAACTATCCGAACTACGAATGCGTCGTCATCATCAACAACACGCCGGACCCTGCGTTCTGGCAGCCGATCCAGGATCATTGCCGCGCGCTCGGTGAACGCTTCAAGTTCATCAACGCCGAGAAGGTGCAGGGCTTCAAGGCCGGTGCGCTGCGCATCGCGATGGACCGCACCGCCGTCGACGCCGAGATCATCGGCATCCTCGATGCCGACTACGTCGTCGATCCCGACTGGCTGAAGGACCTCGTGCCGGCGTTCGCCGATCCCAGTGTCGGCCTGGTGCAGGCGCCGCAGGAACATCGCGACGGCGATCTGTCGATCATGCACTACATCATGAACGGCGAATATGCCGGCTTCTTCGACATCGGCATGGTCCAGCGCAACGAGACCAACGCCATCATCGTGCACGGCACGATGTGCCTGATCCGCCGCGCCGCGATGGACATGGCCGGCGGCTGGTCGTCCGACACGATCTGCGAGGACAGCGACCTCGGCCTTTCGATTCAGCAGCTCGGCTGGACCACGCACTACACCAACCACCGCTACGGCCAGGGCCTGCTGCCCGACACCTACGAGGCCTTCAAGAAGCAGCGTCACCGCTGGGCCTATGGCGGTCTCCAGATCGTCAAGAAGCACTGGCGGAACTTCCTGCCGGGACGGAGCCGGCTGACGCCCGACCAGAAGCGCGAATATGGCCTCGGTTGGCTGAACTGGCTGGGCGCCGAGAGCCTCGGCGTGGTCGTGGCACTGCTCAACCTCGTCTGGGTGCCGATCGTCGCCTTCGCCGACATCGCCATTCCCGACAAGATCCTGACGCTGCCGATCATCGGCGCCTTCATCGTCTCGCTCGCGCACTTCTTGTCGATGTACCGCGCGCGCGTCGCGATCAAGCCCGGCCAGATGCTGGGTGCGATGATCGCCGCGATGAGCGTGCAGTGGACAGTGTCCCGCGCCGTCGCGCAGGGACTGATCACCGAGCACATCGCGTTCGCGCGCACCTCCAAGGGCGGCCTGTCCAGGATGTCGATCGAGTTCCAGGCGTTCTGGGAGGCCGTGATCGGCGCCCTGCTCCTGATCGGCGCCGGCGTGCTGGTGGCCTCCAACAGCTATCGCCAGATCACCGAGATCTACATCTTCGCTGGCGTACTGGTGCTGCAGAGCCTGCCGTTCCTGGCTGCGGTCGCCATCGCCATCCTCGAGCTCAGCCGCATCAACTCGTTCCAGTTCTGGCGCGACAGCGCGATCCGCACCGCCGAGCTGATCGGCCTGCGCCCGGTCGCGCTGCCGACCCCCGCCGGCACGCCGCAGCAATTGCCGGTGCCGAGCGAGGTCCGGCGGGAAGCGAACTGACGGGGCTCCGAACGCGGCATCCGGCCCATGGGCGGACGTCGCGGGTTCTTCGGCGTGGATGGCGGCCCGCCATCTCGGTTGAAAATCCCGGCTCAAGCATTGGAAACGGCGAGCGAATTCCCGCTGTTGCCTTCAACTTCGGCAGCCACCCGAGCTATTGACCTCCGCGCCCCATCCCCCTACACAGCGCGGGCCGAAAGCATGATCCGGAAACAGCCGGTTTTTCCGCAACGCTTGCGTCGATGTGGCGGCAAGACATGCTTTTCCAAATGACCGAAGACGATGGCGATCTCTTCAAAGCCATCAGCGGCCATGGGAGCGCGTAGCTCAGCCGGTAGAGCACGTGACTTTTAATCACGGGGTCCTGGGTTCGAGCCCCAGCGCGCTCACCAACAGATACTCCGCTTTAAAATTTTCGGTTTTATCGGAGCCTTGCTCATGCGGGGCGCATTCCGGGCCACTTGGACCCTTTTGCCGCCATAGGAAAATAGGGCTGCCGAGCACGTGCAGCGTGCGCCTCCATCGGGCCACTATCGACTCCTTGATTCGGAGTGAGTCTAGATGGCGAGTAGAAGCGTCGAGTTGGCCGTGTTCTGGCTGCCGCTCCTTGCGGGTATCCTACTTAGCGGGATTGCCGGCAGTGCTTGGTACGGCGGCGACAAAATTCCAGCAATTTGGATCGCTTTCTTCGGAGTGGTCTGTCTATTGCTGACCGCTGCTCTCCAAATACAAAACTTCGCGTATGCCAACCTGCTGCAACCAGAAATCGATATCGAAGCACCGACCCAACGAACAATTTTGACGTGGAATCCGCCTACCAGCTTTTTCATCAACTCCCGTCCCGAGAACAAAGCGCCGCCCGGAAGAGACAGCTCCGAGTCCCCGGCGATCATTTTCGAGAACAGGAGCAACGTCATCGGGCAGGACGCGTCCAATGTTGCGCCCGCTCAGCTCAATCAGCGCGTCGACACGATCTGGCGAATAGCCGGTGCGTCCGCGCTCAAAATCGGTCGTGAAGGCGCACATCTGATCTTCCAGCACCGCGAACCCGCCAACGTGATAAACCTGCACTTAGGAAACGTGCGGCGGGGGCGGTGGTTGGTTCTTGCCTGAACCACGCCAATTCATAGCGTTTAGCTCCTTTTGGCCGCCGGCAGTCAATGTCCAGCCATCACGCTCATTGCGTATCAGCTTTTGCTGTTCGAGCTTCTGCGCCAGACGGTACACGTCCAATTTCCGATAGTCCCCGGTACTCCACCGGACATGCGCAGCCGTCTAAAGGGAACTACCCTGCCGGCTTTTGGACCATTTCGGATGACGCGCAGCAAGGAGCGGGGCAGCCCACCGATCCTCATTTGCCGCAAATGCAGGGGGCGAATGGACTACCTCGCGACGCTGCCTGCGATTGTGAACCTACCGGCAGTGTATGCTTACAGGTGCCTCCCCTGCCTGAGAGTCGACACCGTCGCTCTGGAGTAGCCCGCATCGAGCGCCGAGGCTTATCCACACCCACGACCCGCAGTAGCTCGCCGCCGACCGACGCCCTTACCAATCGATAATTTGCAGCCTGCATCGAGGCGCGTTTTGATGGGGCATGCCTCGCTCCGCCGTCATAGCGCCACTCATTTCAGTCGCCGCCCGGTCAAGATCACTTTCGGCGAGCTGCGCGAGATGGGCTTAAGCGGCGTCATGGTCTGGTGCCACTGCGGCCATCACGTCGCGGTCAGCGCCGATCGCTGGCCCGACGAACTGCGGCTTTCTGATCTTGAACGGCGGTTTATCTGCCAAGTCTGCGGTAGTCGCGGCGCCGATGTGCGGCCTGACTTCGCCCCTCCCAAAATGGGCACCAACGTATGAGGCCCGCCAGGCTTAGCCGGCGGGCCCTTTGATGGCTCACTGAGGAGGCTTCTTCGTTGCGGTCGGTGGCTTCGCTGTGCCACTGCTGGGGGTATCATAATGCGCCGAGTTACGTCCGCCCCCAGGCTTCCCATTCATTTTGCCCGCCGATGCTGGAGACGTCATAAAGCCGGCGGCGATCATCGCGCCGCCGAACGCAACAATCACAAACAAAGCAGTAGCTCTTACGATTTCGGCGCGTTCTCCGGCCTGTCGTTCCCCCGTGTAGGCCGGGACTCCGCCTGCTGCCAGTGGAGTGAACCTTTATGTAGCCGGCTCAGACCAATGAATGTCCGGGATTTTGCTGATCCCTCTCGGGGCTGGAACGCCGCCGCCTGCGCTTCATTTCAAGCGGGCGGCGTTTTCATGAGGAAAGCTTATGGTACGCGCGCACCCCCAGCTTTGGTGCGGAATTCAGTATCTATTCTGACTGAACAAGCGCCTAGTCATTCGATCACCGGCCCATCACGGCATCTATCGGTGACTGAGAGCTGCTCGTGCTCCCGCCCTACGCGGAGCCACCCTATGCCAACCAGAAAAAAACAAACCATTCCCCTGACAACGCGACTTGCTCAATTGGCGGAGGAAGCCCGCCGCCGCGCCGAGGCGGCTCCGCTCGGAGCGAAGCGCGAAACTCTCCTGAAAGCGGCGCGCATAAGCGAAACCGCCCTCCAGCTCCAGCAATGGATTAGCTCACCTGGATTGAGAGCACCGAGCTAACGGGAAGGGCCGCCCGGTGGGCGGCCTCTTTTCTTTGCCTCACTGTGACGGCTTGGCTGGCCCCCGACCCGCCAAGGCGCACGGCCGACGGCCGGAACGATCCGACAGCAGCGCAATTGCTCCCTGAGTAGGAGTTGCGTCATGCGTCATGCGCCGTCGATCGTGCCGCTGGATAGGCTCGACCGGGAGATTTACCTTGTGCTGGAAGACTTGGGCGCGCGCGCCGGCTGCTCCTGGCGGGAGACCGACGAGCAGGACACCGACGTCGAGACCATCATCCGCGACCTGCTCTCCGGGCAGTACGCCTATCCGGTCCGTATCGTCGCCTTCAACGCGATCGAGGGCCGGGCTCGCGATGCGACCAGCGAGATCGCTGACGAGCTGGCCGAGCGCGTCACAGGGCGCGCCGAGATCACGCCGGCCTTGCAGGCCTTCATCCGGGCCAATGCTTCCCGACCGTTTGCTGTACAACTGGCGCTCCCTCTACGGGGCGCCGCCTGACTTCAAATCTGCGATCGACATGTTGCGTGGGGACTGCGGTGACAGTGATCAAGCAGGCACAGTTATCGGAAGTTCGCCCTTCCCCTCCGCCTGATTTTTTGGTACCAAATAAAATGAAACCAGCAAAAAAGATTCGTGCCAAAAAGCATCGCGGCCGCCCCGCTACTGGTCAGGGCGTCCAGATCGGCACGCGCTGGCCGGAGGCGACTGTCGTTCAGATCGACGCATGGGCGTCGCGGCAGGAAGACACTCCGGCTCGCTCTGAATCCATCCGTCGGCTGGTCGATATTGGCTTGGGCAAACCCGCCCCCGCCCTCGCGGTTACGTCTGCCGCCAAGGCCTCGTCCGAGCGGGCTCGGGAAATGGCGGGTAAAGCGATCGACAAGCTCAAAGACAACAAAGCGAGCCCGGATGACCAGGCCAGCCGCAAGCGGCGGCTCGTCAAGGGACCCGAGGAATTCCAGAACGTTCGACGCGATCGGCCAAATCGAAAATGATTTGACCGGCGCCCGCTTGGTCAATCTCGCCTCAAGGCAAAAAGCAAATGATCAAACCCAAACGGTCGGCCGAGCAACAAATCGCGGACGAAGCCGATCGAAGGACCCTCAATCCGATAGCATCGAGACAGACAATAGCGGACAGTCAAGCCACTCCGGAGTTTCAGGAAAACCTCAAACGCCTGAAGTCCGAGCGGCTGGAGCGTGAGGCTCGACTGAATCCGAAGCGCAAGGTCTGATTTGAGCTTGTCGAGCTTTCGCCTCGCCTGGTTGGGCCGGTCAGGCCAACGGGCCGCGTTGGATGGAGGGTGCAGAAGGTCGTGGAAATGTTGAATCGACGGTGGATGATCTTCCTGCTGGTTTCCGTGGTGATCGTTTGCTCGATCTTCGCAGGCGCTCGGTACTATCTCAGCAAATGCCATGGCATGGATGCGTGCGCGGCCGCCGAAGCCGAGAGCCATGAGCGAGACAAGCCGGCCGAGCCACAATAGTTTTCGGATAAAAGCCCGCTGCGAAGACGGACGACCCCAACGGCGAGCTCGCGAATGAAAGTCAGGACCGCGACGACGGACTACACCACGCCGCCGAAGTCGATGCCTTCCTTGGCAAGCGCCTCAGCTTCCTCGGCGGACGTTGTCGGCTTCGTATCGAGGTAGGGGCGCTCGGACGCTGGCAAAATCGTGCGGAGGTTCTGGCCGTCTGTCCGCGTGATGCGAGCAACCCAGCGCTTGGGCCCGTGCTCAAGCCGTTCGATATGGTACTGCTTGTACGTAATCATGACCGTCGGACGCAACTGACGCTGACACAGGCTTTATTCTATCCAACCAGGCATCGCCGCACAACGGCCGCTTAAACTGGGTTAGGGCCCGCCAGCCCGTCAACGCGAACCCGGCCGCGATGGCGCACACAGCCCCAGATGATTTGCCTGACCTACCTTCAGCTCTCCGGAGCTGACACCGTAGCCGGCGTGCTCAGCGGAGCTCCTCCCACCGAAACTGGCCCGATAGATTTCGACTGCCGGGCGATCCGCTTACGGATCGCGGCGGACAGTCCGTAGCGCGCATGCGCTCGTCGAACGGAGGACGTGACGTCCGACATCATGGCATTTTGCAGCGAGTCGATCTTCGCAATCAGTGTGGACAGCTGCGAAGATACCTTCCTCACATCGACCCGTTCGTCCGTGATGCTCTGTCGCAGCGAAAGCAGCACCATCGAATCCGCCTGCAGCACAGCCGCGTTTTGTTGCAATGCCTGGTTGCTCTCCTGCAGCGAAGCCGTGTGTTGCTGCTGGGTCGACTGAATATCCTTCAAGGCAGCGACAACCGGATCCGGCTTTGGCGCTGAAGCCTCTTGCCGCGGTAGCAACTCAGCCAGGCTGCTCAGATTGAGCGACGGCAAGCCGGACGGCCATGTGTAGATCGCCGCCGCGCCGTTGATGGCCAGCGCACACACCGACAGCGTCATAACCGACGTCCGGCTGGACCGCTTGACGGGTTCTGGAGCGTCCAAGCTTGCGGGTTCGTCGGCGGCGATGGCCGCAGCCAGTGCGGCAGGGTCGAGCTGTTCGACAAGGCCTTGCGTTTCGAAAGTCGCGGTCATGGCATTGACCCCAAATGAGCGAGCAACAGGAAGCCGTCGCCGGAACGTCCTCGCGACGGCTCCCTTACGCAGCACCCATCTACAACTGTCTAAAATTGTCGGCTTTTCAGCTTAATTTCACGTTAGCGGCCGCGGCCTGCCGCAGACCCCGCCGCCCCGGCCGACTACGGGGTCGTGCGACAGACATAACTCGCAGGCCGATGCGAGAGCTCCTCCCGAGCCCGGGACGCCGCCTCGGCCCGAAGCGGATTTTCCGAAGTTGGCACACTACGCCTGTTTTGCCCGACGCGTCAACCGGCGTCTCCGCCGGATGCAAGACCGCCGTGTGCCAAAAAGAAAGCGTTGCGCCAGCAGGACTTAGCTACTGTGCATGGGGTTGTTTTCGCGATTTTGGCCAGCGTGTGTTCGTGCGCCGGCCCCTGCCCCAAAAGCCGCGAGACAACCCGCTCAAAAAGTGTAGGATTCGACAAAACAGGGAGGAGCGGCATGTTTGAAATCAGCGGTTTCGACACGGCAGGAATCGTCAGCCTCAAGCGGCTGTCACTCACCGCCGCCCTCAAGAAGGCCAAGGAACTTATCGCCGACGGGTGCTGGGGCGTTCAGGTGATTGGTCCAGGGGGCCAAGTCTACACCTCGTTCGAGGAGCAAGCCGCGTAGTCCGCCCGCCTTCGGCAGCATTCGGAATCACCCGCCCATCCGATCGGGCGTCGCGCGCTCTCGCCCTTGCGGTGATCGACGTGAAAACCCCAGCGCCTGGTGGAGCGCTGGGGCGTTTTCAAAGTATCAATTGGTGAAGCAATGAGGCCTTCGTAGCAGCGATCTCAACCATCGCTTGTGAACTGCTTCACACGTCCTTCGATCTTTCCACACCTTGACGACGCTCAACTGCCGCGCGCCGTGCCGTTGCCAATCAACTCGTTTGGGAGCACGCTCTCTCCAGGCGCGCAGACGCCACTCAGGGAGAAAGCCATGAAGGACACGGGCCTGGATCATCGCCACCGCGACAAGGATGGCGCGATCAGCAAGAAGCACGGCAAGACGCTGGTCGGTACGTTGCGCAAGATCTACGGCAAGGGTTTTGCTGCCGGTTATCCGGATACGACTGAACTCAGCGAGGTCCTGCACCAGCTGAACGAGACATCGCTCAGCCAGTTGCGACGCGATCACGACACCGGGCATCTCGGCCACAAGATCGACCACGTCCCGAAGTGAGGGACTTCCCCTAGTCCCAACTTCAGGTAGACGATTCAACTTCGCTGCCGGTGGTCTCGCCGAACTTGCCGTTTGAGCTCTCGCAGCCCGAGCGCTAGGATGAGCCTTTTACGGAGGCTCATTTGAAACAGTTCATGATCATCACCGCCATTGCACTCGCCGTGACGGCTCCCGCCCGCTCGCAGGCTCTCGTCGATCCCAACAAGGTTGCACCCGAATATCGCGAGGCGGCAGAGAAGCGGCGGGCCGAGCAGATGCGGCAGCGCGAATGTGCGCTGAAGGCGGATCTCGAGAAGGTGCTGCCCAGGGATCGCACCGTCTATCTCAACCATTGCCTGGACACGATAGCGGCCAAGCAATAGGCGGCTGTTCAAGCGGCTTGAGGTCGCCGACGCGTTCAAGCTTTCTTCAGACATTTGGGATCACCTGACGATCCATTTCCATCAGTCATTGTCGATCGACCGCGCATGAGTTTCGTCCAGATTCAGTGCACGCGCTGCAAGACCGTGTTCCGCGACCGCGCGGGACGGTTGCAGGACGGCTATTCCAGGCAATGTCCGAGCTGCGAGGTGGTGCTGTTCTTCGCGGAGGATTCGCCGAACCCTCAGGTCAAGCAGGCCATGAAGCGCGCGCGCCAGGCTCGCAAGGAGCAGCGCGAAACCGAAATGGCCAGGATCTCCGCGCCGCAACCGCGCGCCAATTCTTCGCGGGCCCACACCGGACGGATACAGCTCTCATCGGAGGACGACGGGGACTAGCTCACCCGCGCTTCCGCGGAAACAGGCGGTCGCGGATGTAGCGCGAGGTCGGCGTCAGGCGGATGCCGCGCGGCTTCTGCCAGACGGCGCGATCAATCTCGTGCTTGTCGCCGATCGCGAGCCTGCCCTTGGCGCCCTTGGCGATGAAGATCGCGTCGCTCATCTTGCGGCCGGAGCGCTTGTTCCTGGTCGTCACTTCCTTCCAGAGGCTGATCCGGCCGAGCTTCAGCTTGGGCAGCTCTTCCTTGATTTCCCGCCGCAGGCAGTCCTTGTCGGATTCGCGCGCCCGCTTGCGGCCGCCCGGAAACATCCACAGGCCGTCCGACCGCCGTCTGACCAACAAGACCTTGCCGCGCTTGGCGGCAACCAGTTTGGAAGACTTCGCCATGTCCGCCGTAATCGAAAATAGAATCGAGCCCATGGTAACTTGTCTAGTCCGATAGACAAGTTCGGGATGGATCTTGATCGTATGGGGCAACGCCGCCAGGTCTGATTGAACCGGCAGGCCGATCCCCGTTCGAGGCGCCGGATCAGCCCTCGCCCGCCGCCGTCCCCGCCCTTGCCCCCGCCTCTGCCCGGTCCTCCGTCCTGATCCAGGCCATCATCATCTCCCAGGCCACCGACAGGATGATGGGGCCGATGAACAGGCCGACGATGCCGTGGGCGAGCGTGCCGCCAATCACGCCGACGAAGATGACGATGGTCGGCGTGGTCAGGCCGCGCCCCATCACCAGCGGCTTCAACATGGTGTCGAGGAAGCCGACGACGACGAGAAACACGGTGAGCAGCAGCGCGGTGGTGACGTCCTTGGCGGTCCAGATCCAGATGATCACCGGCAGAAGCACCAGGAAGGCGCCGATCTGCACGATCGAGAGCAGCAGCACGATGAAGGCGAGCAGGCCTGCGCTCGGCACCGCGGCAAGCTTGAAGCCGATGCCGGCGAGCAATGCCTGCACGATCGCGACGCCGATCACGCCTTGCGCCACGGCGCGGATGGTCGCGCCCGCGAGCCCCAGGAAATGCTCGCTCTGTTCGGGCACGATGCGAAACAGGAAACCGCGGCCGGCCGCAACCAGCCTCGGCCCGTGCGGAAACAGGAAGCCGGCCACGAACACCGAGACGAGGAACTGGAGCGTGCCGACGCCGGCATCGCCCGCGAGCGACAAGAGCGGTCCCGCCAGCGGCTGGAGATACGGCGCCACCTCGCGCAGCACCGCGCGGATGTTGTTGTAGGCCTGCTCCCAGAGCTCGAATAGCCAGGGGCCAACGACCGGCCACGACTTCAGCTGTTCCGGCGCCGATTGAAGCGCAAGGTCGCCGGTGCCGAGCTGGTGCGCCAGTTCGCGCACGCCGTCCACTGCGCTGATGCCGAGCCAGGTCGCAGGACCGATGACGATGCCGAGCGTGATCAGGGTCAGGATCGCCGCTGCGGTCTTGGGCCGGCCGCCCAGGATCTTCGCGACCCAGCTGAAGGCCGGGTAGAAGGCAACCGCGAGCACGCCGCTCCAGGCAAGGATCGGCACGAAGGGGCGGATGATCAGGAAGGTCCAGATGATCAGCAGGCCGAGCAGGCCGACGCGGATCACGAGCTGGATGATGTCCTCGCCCGTCAGGAGCTGACGCAGACTTTTCACGGGCACGGCTTTCCTTGCGGCATTGACGCGGGTTCCGGCACTTGCGCGGCCCAGCGTTATTGCCAGCCGCGCACCCGGCGTCAAGACGACCGAGCCGGCCCGAGCCGGTGATTAGGAACGCATCGGGCCATTCGGCATTCCGAGACGATGGCACGCCGCCCCAGAGAGCCCGTCGCACATGCGGGAATTCACCGCGGCATCCACTTTTCCCTGAAGCCAAACGCCGCACCGGGCTATTGGCGCTACGCCTATGCCGTCGGCGACAGGGCCCGCTCCGGGCGCGTGCAAGGCAGGCTGCCGTTGCTCGCCATCAGGCGCGTACAGATGCGCATCGACCGCGACATGCGGAGCATTAACGACGGTTAACCGGATTTCGTCCAACCGGTTTACGCCGATGCAAAGGCGCGCACCTACGCTTCCATCGAGGTCCCCCAAACCACTTTCGGTGCAATGGCCAATACCATCTGGACGATCGAAGAATTCACCTGCGCGGGTTGCGGCATGAACTACACCGCGACAAGGGAGGAGCACGCAGAAGTGCATTCCGGCAGCTTCAAGTGCAGGATCTGCAGCGGCGTGGTGCACACCTGGTCCGGCAAGCACCATTTCTTCGGCTGGGAAGCGGTGAAGACCAAGCCACCCGTGTTCGGAAGGCGCTGGGCCGGGGTGCCGTGGTAGGCCAACCGACGAAGCCGGCAAGCTGAGGCTGTTCTGCGACGGCGGCCAGGGAGCAACGCTGCGGCCGTCGTGGCCTAGCTGTGAAGTTGCGCGTTGAGGCCCTCCCAATTTGGCGTACGTTTGGTTGCCTCGATCGCACCGCTCTGGGAATTACGACGAAACAGAAGGCCCTTCTGGCCTGATAGTTCTCTGGCTTTCAGGATTCGGCCATCTTCCAGAAGGATGCGCGCGCCCGCCGTGACATAACAGCCGGCTTCGACGATACAATCGTCACCCAATGAAATGCCGATGCCGGCGTTGGCTCCGATCAGGCAGCGCTCACCAACTGTGACCCTCTCTTTCCCTCCTCCGGACAGAGTGCCCATGATCGATGCTCCGCCGCCAACGTCGCTGCCGCTTCCCACAACCACACCGGCGCTAATGCGGCCCTCGACCATGCAGGGGCCGAGCGTACCGGCGTTGAAATTGCAAAAGCCCTCATGCATGACGGTTGTGCCCGGCGCCAGGTAGGCTCCGAGCCTTACACGGTCCGCATCTGCAATTCTCACGTCCGCAGGCGTCACATAATCCGTCATGCGCGGAAACTTATCGATGCCTGCCACCTCAAACGCGAGGGCACGCTTTCGCGCCACCATTCGCGCTTCCGGGACACGAGAGCATTCACAGGGACCGAGTGTCGTCCAGGCAACGTTGGGCAAAAGACCGAAAATTCCTTCAAGATTCAGGCAATGGGGCTGGACGAGCCGGTGGCTCAGGAGATGAAGTCGAAGATACGCGTCGTGCACATCAGTCGGCGCAGATGCAAGAGAGTGAATTTCTGTACGAATGGAAACGATCTCGACATCGCGGATATCATCGTGTCGCGCATATCCGTCCGCCGATGCACCCAACGATCTGACGATCTCGTCGCTCGTCAGCCGTACCGTCACGGCCTTGTCGGCCGCCACAACCAGGCGCAGCCGAGGAAACCAGGAATCCAGCACGCGACCATCAGCGCCAACCGTCGCAAATCCCTCACCACTCGCGCCCCTCAGCTCCATCGTCATTTGAATGTCTCACACTATGATCCCAGACGCAGTGCATACGCGTTCCCGGCGAAATGGCAACTTCTGGTGGCTCAAAGGCGATCGCCCGGATTTGGCGAGCCAGACGCGGCTGCGCGAACTGCGACTTCTACTTCGTTCCATCGCCGGCTACACTCCTCTCCCTGCAATCAAAATCGATCCGCAATGACCTCACCCTTCGTTCCCCAGATCGCCCTCTACCGCAACTGGCTCGCCGAGCAGCGCGGCCTCACCTTCGCGACCTACGAAGACATGCGGCAATGGTCGGTGCGCGATCTCGACGGGTTCTGGCACAGCATCTGGGACTATTACGATCTGCAATCGCCCACGCCGTTTGCGGCGGTGATCACCGAGCGCAAGATGCCCGGCGCGATCTGGTTTCCTGACGCCCAGGTCAACTATGCCCGGCAGGTGTTCCGCCATGTGGATGCGGCTGACGCCGCCGGCCTGCCCGCGATCGTCAGCTGCGGCGAGGACGGCAAGCTTTACGAGACGAGCTGGCCGGAGCTGCGGCGCAAGGCGGCCGCGCTCGCGCTGCACCTGAAAGCAAAAGGCATCAAGCCCGGCGACCGCGTCGCCGCCTATCTGCCCAACATCCCCGAGACCATCATCGCATTCCTGGCGAGCGCCAGCATCGGCGCGGTCTGGAGCGTGTGCGCGCCCGATATGGCCGCGCCTGCCGTGATCGACCGCTTCAAGCAGATCGAACCCAAAGTGCTGATTGCCTGCGACGCCGTCACCTATGCCGGCCGCCGGCACGATCGCAAAGACGTCCTCGCCGAGCTGCGGCGATCGCTGCCGACGGTCGAGCACGTCATCCTGCACAGCGAGGCCGTCGCGCCCGCAGCGGCGGACGCCCTGCTCTCCGAGATCGTCGCAACAACGGGCGCGGAGATCGACGCGTTCGAGCCGGTCTGGCTGCCGTTCGATCATCCGCTCTGGATCGTCTATTCCAGCGGTACCACCGGCCTGCCGAAGCCGATCGTGCACGGCCATGGCGGCATCGTCATCGTGGTGCTGGCGCTGCTGGGATTGCACAACGATCTCGGCTGCTCATACCACGAGAACTCGTTCGGCGAGCGCTATCACTGGTACTCTTCGACCGGCTGGATCATGTGGAACAGCCAGGTCGGCGGCCTGCTCAGCGGCACCACCTGCTGCATCTTCGACGGCAGCCCCGGCGGCGCCAGAGACAAGCCGGACTGGACCACACTGTGGCGCTTCGTCGCGCAGTCGAAAGCGACCTTCTTCGGTGCGGGCGCCGCGTTCTTCGCCAACTGCGTCAAGGCCGAGATCGATCTCGCCGCCGCCGGTGATCTCTCACAGCTTCGATGTCTCGGCTCGACCGGCTCTCCGCTGAGCGCCGACACGCAAGCGTGGTTCAACGACCGCTTCGCGGCGCTCTCGAAAGCCAACGGCAGCAAGGTGCAGGCCGATATCTGGTGGGCCAACATCTCCGGCGGCACGGATTTCGCCGGCGCCTTCATTGGCGGAAATCGCGAACTGCCGCAGACGCCGGGCGCGATGCAGTGCCGTCTGCTGGGTGCTGCCGTGGAAGCCTTCGACGAACAGGGCCGCGCCGTCATCGGCGAGGTCGGCGAGCTCGTCTGCACCGAGCCGATGCCGTCGATGCCGCTCTATTTCTGGAACGACAAGGGCGATGCGCGCTATCGGGCGAGCTATTTCGAGACCTATCCGGACAATTTCGACGGCAGCGGCCGCGGGCCGGTGTGGCGGCATGGCGACTGGCTCAAGGTCGACCCGGACGGCTCCTGCATCATCTATGGCCGCAGCGATGCCACCATCAACCGGCATGGCCTGCGCATGGGCACGAGCGAACTCTATTCCGCGATCGAGGCCCTGCCCGAGGTGCTGGATTCCCTCGTCGTCGATCTCGAATATCTCGGCCGTGACAGCTACATGCCGCTGTTCGTGGTGCTGCGCGAAGGCGTCGCCTTCGACGGCGCAATGCAGGCGAAGATCAACAAGGCGATCGAGGCCGGCCTCTCGCGCCGTTTCCTGCCCAACGAGATTCTTGCGGTCGCCGAAATTCCGCGCACGCTCTCGGGCAAGAAGCAGGAACTGCCGATCAAGAAGCTGCTGCTCGGCCAGCCCGTCGAGAAGGTCATCAACCGGGAGGCGATGGCCAATCCCGCCTGCCTCGACTGGTATCTCGCCTTCGCACGCGACTATGTGGCGCGGACCGAGACTTGAGGGGGAGATCGCCCCAATTGCGCCGATGCCGTTTGGACTCCGTTCACCGATCGCCGCTAGAGCAGGATGGATCTTCCGCAACGAACGCGCGCCATGGCCGACCTCAACGCCGTCCTCACCAGGCTCAACGACCGTTTGCTCCGCCTCGAGGGCGAGCTGTTCGTGCTGCGCTCGCTGGCCCGCGCGACGCTGACGGCGGGCGATGACCACGCGGCGCGAATGCGCAAGCTGGTCGAGGCCGCAAAGGTCGCGCTCGACGACGAGGCCACGCGCCCCCTCGACAAGCCGACGCGCAAATATGTCGATGCGGCGACCGCGCTGGTAGAGGAATTGCTGGTCGAGCCGACCTCGGCGCGGCCGTTGTTCACCGTCATCGACGGCGGCCGGCGCGACTGAGCGTCAAACTGGCCGGCCGTCATCCGTCGCTGCGATATCGCCCGACTTGAGCCGGCTGAGGCCGGCTTCGATGATCGCGATCTCCTCGTCGATCTGGCCGATCGGCAGGCTGAAATCGTAGCCGGACCTGCTCTTCAGATCGACCGCAAGCCGCTGTCTGTGCATCATCAGTTCGTCGAGGCCGCGCCGGTTCTTCAGCCGGACATAGACGTCGACGATCTGCTCAATCGCGCTCGGCATGAAATAGGTCCCGGCGAAAAAGCCCGCACGGCGCACCCACGCCGGCGGGACAATCTCGGTGTCGCGGTACGCAATACAAATCCGCGACGGATTCGTCGATACGCCAAGCTGGTTGAGATCATGTTACCGTCAGATGATTTCGTGATGGCAGAGCACGAAAAAGCCGCTGGCAATTACGCCAGCGGCCAAATCCGGGTTCGAAAACGGATGCGGGTTGAAATGTCGCCAGCCCCGGTGGGTCCACGTTCTACCGGCAAATCCTGGATCACTCTGCTAAAAACGAAACACAGGAACCGGCCTATCTCCACTTGCCGCCCGACCGTGGTGGCGCGGCCACGCTAGTCCGAAACGCAAAAATATTTGCGCGGCAGCCTACGGTAGGCGCTGTAGCGGTAATGCGGCCGGTACGCGTAGCCGCGATAGAGTGCCGGCGGCTCCTGGCCGTAATAGGCGCCGTGATCAAAATTGATGACCGGCCCTTCCGCGCAGCGATAGGTGTCCCAGGTCGGGCCGATGAACGGTGCCACCCCAACCTCGGGCGGAACCGCCGGATAGGGTGGTCCGCCAGCGCGCGCCGCAACGGTTACGACCGGGGCCGCGAGAAGGACAAACCACGCGCTCCGCATGCGTTCGCTCCGAGCCGATGCCATGCGCGCATGGAAGCACCGGACCGGCCGACGCCGCAATCGCGGAGTTGATCGCGCACCCCTCGCCCGGTGCATTGTTGATAACCGGCGCAAACCCGGCGCGGGTGGTGACAGGACCTCCGGACGTGTTATCGGGAGATGACGCAGTTGCGAGACGGATCGGACACCCATGCGCATTACCCTCGTCGGCTCCCGCCATTTCGGCGTGACCACCCTGAACATGCTCCGGGAGCACGGTGTCTCGATCGTGCGGGTCGTGGTGGCCGACGCCGAGGATCGTCTCGCCGCGACAGCGAAGGCGGCAGGCATCGGGGTCGTGGTCCAGGCCAACCCCAAACTGGTGGTGGCCTCCGAGATCGCCCCCGACACCGATCTGATCGTCACCGCGCACAGCCACGCCCGGATCGGCAAGGACGCGCTCGAGGCCGCGAAGCTGGGCGGGATCGGCTATCATCCCTCGCTGCTGCCGCGTCACCGCGGCAAGGCGGCCGTGGAATGGACCATCAAGGAAGGCGATCCGATCGCCGGCGGCACGATCTATCACCTCGCCGACCGCATGGACGCCGGCGCCATCGCGGCCCAGGAGTGGTGCTTCGTCAAGAAGGGCGAGACGGCGCGGGAGCTATGGGAGCGCGCGCTGGCCCCGCTCGGGCTCAAATTGCTGGCCGACGTGATCGATTACGCCAAGGTCCACAAGGCGCTGCCGTCCAAGACTCAGGACGAGCAGTTCGCGACCTCGGCGCCAAGTCTTTCCTAAAGCCCCTTTCCTAAGCCCCTTTCCTAAGCCCCTTTCCTGAGTCGCTGTCCTGACGTTTACCCTTAACGTGAGGGCTCGTTGATTCTGCTTCGAAAATTGCAGCCGGAAACCCAAATAAACCATTGTTCCCACAGGAACAATTTTCGATTTGGCACCGCACCAAATTTCCGTCACATTTGGCCCGAATAAGGGTCAGCATATCAGACAAATTCAAGGACGGATTTTATGCGTTTTGCTCGCATTGCGGCGTTCTGTGCCGCTTCAGTTTTCACCCTCGCCGCGCCCGCTTTCGCCCAGACTCCCTATGACGGCAACTGGCAGGTCACCATCGTGACCAAGAGCGGTTCCTGTGAGCCGACTGCAAGCTCCTTGCTGACGGTTGCCGACGGCAAGATCACCGCGCCGGGCGCTAACGTTTCCGGCACCATCGGCAGCGGGGGACTTGTGAAAGTTTCGATCAATGGTGCATATGCCAACGGTCAACTCAGCGGCAACGCCGGATCGGGGAAGTGGAATGGAGCATCTGCAGGCATACCGTGCAGCGGGCGGTGGGAAGCATCGCGCCAATAGAAAAATCGTGACGAACGGTCTGGGCCGGCGGTTGCTGATCGCGGCCGCCGTTATGTTTGCGGCCGGAATTGCCAACTCCGAGAGCAAGGCCCAGTCCGGCCCGTTCGCCCCGCTGGCCGGCAGCTGGAGCGGCTCAGGCACGGTCACTCTGGATGACGGCTCGACCGAGCGGATCCGCTGCCGGGCCAAATACGCTCCGATCGGACCGACTATGGAGTTGTCGCTGACCTGCGCCAGCGACGCCTACAAGTTCAACCTCGGCGCCAACGTCAGGGCTGAAGGCAGCGCCATCGCGGGCAGCTGGTCCGAGGCCAGCCGCAATATCAGCGGCTCCCTTTCCGGCCGCGGCGCCGGCGGAAACTATGAGCTGCTCGCCTCCACCGCCGGCTTCAACGCCAACATCTCGCTCAAGACATCCGGCAACAAGCAGAACGTCACGATGCGCGCCGACAGCCAGTTCCGCGGCGCCAACATCTCGCTCTCGCGCTAAGCCGATACGAGTAGATTGACAATCGACCCGGCGATCTCGCCGGGTCGATTTTTTATGTGCCCGGCACGAACGCCGTGACCTCGATCTCGACCTTGGCCCGGTCGTCCACGAGACCGCCGATGTAGAGCAAGGTCGAGGGCGGGAAATTGCGCCCCAGCGTTTCCTTCCAGGCCGTGCCGATGCCGGCCCCGGCTGCCTCATATTCGCTGCGGCTGGTCAGGTACCAGGTCAGACGAACGATATGCTCGGGGCCGGCGCCGGCCTCGCCCAGGAGCTTGATGATCCGCTTCAACGCGGTCCCGACCTGCGCTGCCATGTCAGGCGCGTAATTGCCGGTCTCGTCGCCGCCGGTCTGCCCGGCCAGCATCACCCAGCGGCCCGGTCCCTCGACCACGACACCATGGGAAAAGCCGCGCGGTTTTTTCCACTCGGCCGGCTGCAAGATGTCCATGAGCGAATATCTCCCGATTGTTCTCGTTGTTCACTGATGCCTTAGCACGCCGCCATGCATCGCTGCACCGGCAGATTTGGCCGTTGCAAATGGCGACGATGTCGCTGATACCGGCTCTCCCTCAGGACCCTCGCCTCCCACACCTGCGCCGATGAACACGACACCGTCCAAAACGATGGCTGCCCTGTGGATGGCCGGCTGGCTTTCGCTGATGCTGGTCATGGCGGTCG
The DNA here is from genome assembly GCF_055811695.1 of Bradyrhizobium sp. MI1.3. Taxonomy (NCBI): domain Bacteria; kingdom Pseudomonadati; phylum Pseudomonadota; class Alphaproteobacteria; order Hyphomicrobiales; family Nitrobacteraceae; genus Bradyrhizobium; species Bradyrhizobium sp. MI1.3. Next base: position 157,453 of record NZ_JBVVPQ010000004.1, read on the forward strand.
CTGGGCGCGAGACCACGCGCGAGCTGAACGTCTTCGAGATTATGGAAGTGCGCTCGGTGATCGGGTTCACGCTTCTGCTGCCGATCATCTACCGGGCCGGTGGCTTCAAGGCGGTCGCGACCAAACGCCTGCCCCAGCACCTCGCACGCAACGGGGTCCATTATTTCGCACAGCTCGGCTGGTTCTACGCACTGACGCTGATCGGGATCGGCCAGGTCGTCGCGATCGAATTCACCATGCCGATCTGGACGGCGCTGCTGGCCGCAACATTCCTGTCCGAGCGCATGACCGTCTGGAAGGTATCCGCGATCGTACTCGGCATCGTCGGCGTGGTCATGATCGTGCGGCCCGCCACCGGCGAGATCAATCCGGGCCAGCTGATCGCACTGGGAGCCGCGATCGGCTTCAGCATTTCCATGATATTGGCGAAATCGCTGACCCGGACCGAAAGCGCATTATCGATCCTGTTCTGGATGATCGTCGTGCAGATGGTCGTGGGCCTGCTTCCGACGCTCTATGTCTGGACCTGGCCGTCAACCTCCCTGTGGGGTTGGCTGTTCGTCATCGGGGTCTGCGGCACATTCTCGCACTATTGCCTCGCCAGCGCGCTCCGGTACGCGGATGCGACCATTGTGGTGCCGATGGACTTTCTGCGGGTTCCACTCACGGCGACCGTCGGTTGGCTGCTCTATTCCGAGCGGCTCGATGCCTGGACCGTGCTCGGCGCGGCGCTGATCCTCTGCGGCAATCTCCTGAATTTGAAGCCGGCTTCGCCGGTTCCTGTCCGCGCGCGCTGAACCTCCCGACGCCTCGTGCGACAAAACCAAGTGGCCGTGTGATTTGGATCACGTTGGAGGGGCTTTCCATCGTGCACATTCTGCCACACAGCAGCGGGTTGAACGCGACGAACTGCCGTTTGGTGGTGCCAAGTCTTGGTGGCGCCAAGTCGGGCAATTCGTGTAAGTTCGTTGCCAATTTGTTGCTGCCTGCAATTCGATTCTGTTGGGGATTCCAGATGCGCACTCTCACCCTCCTCGCGTCGCTGATGTGCATGGCACTGTCGGTCAGTGCCGCGAAGGCCGACCGCCGTGTGGCTTTCGTCGTCGGCAACGGCACCTACAAGAACGTCGCACAATTGCCGAACCCGCCGATCGACGCCAAGGCGATGGCGGCAACGCTGCGCAATGTCGGCTTCGAGGTGATCGAAGGTTCGAACCTCTCGCGCGATCAGATGACGGAGAAGCTGCTGGACTTCGGCCGCAAGGCGCAGGGCTCCGATGTCGCAGTGTTCTATTATGCCGGTCACGGCATCGCGGTCGGCGGCTCCAACTATCTTCTGCCTGTCGATGCCGACATCAAGTCGGAGATGGACGTCAAGCTCGGTGCTGCCATCAACATCGATCTGACGCTCGAGCAGACCATGGGCGACGCCAAGGTCAAGCTGGTCTTCCTTGACGCCTGCCGCGACAATCCGTTCGCCGCCAAGATCAAGTCGAACTCCGCGACCCGCAGCGTCAACGTGCAGAGCGGTCTTGCCGAGATGAAGTCCGGCGAAGGCACGCTAATCGCGTTCGCCACCGGCCCGGGCCAGACCGCGCTCGACGGTCAGGAGGGCAACAACAGCCCGTTCACCCGTGCGCTGATCGACAACATCACCAAGCCCGGTGTCGAGATCCAGCAGGCGATGACGTCGGTCCGCGCCCAGGTCAACGAGGAGACCCACAAGGGTCAGCTGCCCTGGGGCCACACCAATTTGACCGGCGCGGTCTATCTCAACCAGGCTCCGACGACCCAGGTCGCCAATGCCGCACCGACGGCTGCTGGCAGCGCGCCAATGGCGACCGGCGGCAGCTCGGACGGCATCGAGCTCGAATACTGGCGCTCGGTGAAGGAGAGCAACAAGCCGGAAGAGCTCAACGCCTACCTCTCCGCCTACCCCAACGGTCAGTTCAAGGCGCTGGCGCTGGCACGCCTCGCGGCCATCAAGAGCGGCCCCTCGACCGCGACGCGTACCCTCACCGCTGGCGTCGATCCCGCGACCTTCACCGATGAGGCCACCCAGCTTACCGAGGACCAGATCGGCCTCGACAAGAACCTGCGCCGCGACGTTCAGCGTCGCCTCGGCGGGCTCGGCTTCGACAACAAACAGACAGGCGTGTTCAGCGAGGAGACCCGGTCGGTGCTCAAGCGGTGGCAGGCGGCGCGCGGCTATCCCGCGTCGGGTTACCTGAACAAACTCCAGCACAAGGCTCTGCTTTCGGAGGTTGTGGCCGGCCCGCCGACCGCGAGCGACAACAGCCAGAAGGCAGCCCGCCGGGCCGCCGCCCCCGCGGCCAGCAGCGCGCCCGCACCGGCTCCCCATCGCAGCAGCGGCGGCGATCCTGCCGGAGCAGCCTTCGTCGGCGGTGTCGTCGGCGGCATGATGGGCGGCATGTTCCGCCGCTGAGGCGACGCCAATCGCAGATACAAAAGCCCGGCTCGCGCCGGGCTTTTTCGTTGCGAGTCCCTCAGCCTTTGGTGCCTACTTCCCCGCGGCCTTTCGCAGGGCCTCGTTGATGCGGTCCTGCCAGCCGGGACCGCCGGCCTGGAAATGCTCCAGCACGTCCTGGTCGATGCGCAGCGTGACCTGCTCCTTGACCCCCGGCGCCACGTTCTGTTTTGGCGGTGCTGCGGCGACCTTTGCCGTCACTTTCTTGAACGCCGCCTCGGCCTCCGTCCTGGCGTCGCCCAACGTCCGCGGCCGCCTCGGTGGTTGATCCGCCATGTCCTAGATTCCTTCAAACAGAGCCGTCGAAAGATACCGCTCGGAGAAGGACGGCACTATAGCCAGGATGGTCTTTCCCGCAGCTTCCGGCCGGCTGCCGATCTCGAGGGCCGCGGCGATCGCGGCGCCCGAGGAGATGCCGCCCGGAATGCCCTCATGCCGCGCCAGCGCCCGCGAGGTCTCGATCGCCGTCGTCGAGTTGATCTTCACGATCTCGTCTATCACCGAGCGGTCGAGGATGTCAGGGACGAAGCCCGCACCGATGCCCTGGATCTTGTGCGGCGTGTGCTGGCCGCCCGACAGCACCGGGCTCTCCTCCGGCTCGACCGCGATCACGCGCAGCGAGGGCTTGCGCGGCTTCAGCACCTGGCCGACGCCGGTGATGGTGCCGCCGGTGCCGACGCCGGCGACGAAGAAGTCGATGTTGCCGCCGGTGTCGTTCCAGATCTCCTCCGCGGTGGTGCGGCGGTGCACCTCGGGATTGGCGAGATTCTTGAACTGCTGCGGCATCACCGAATTCGGCGTCGTCTTCAACAGCTCTTCGGCGGTCGCAATCGCGCCCTTCATGCCTTGCGCGGCGGGTGTCAGCACCAGTTCCGCGCCCAGAAAGGCCAGCATCTTGCGGCGTTCGATCGACATCGACTCCGGCATGACCAGCTTGAGCCTGTAGCCGCGCGACGCCGCGACGAAGGCCAGCGCGATACCCGTATTGCCGGAGGTGGGTTCGATCAGCACGGTGTCGGGCTTGACGATGCCGGCCTTCTCCATCGCGATGATCATGGCCGCGCCGATGCGATCCTTCACGCTTGCGGCGGGATTGAAATATTCAAGCTTTGCCAAAATAGTCGCGTTCACGCCGTGCATGCCCGGCAACCGGCGCAAGCGCACGATCGGCGTGTCGCCAAAAGCATCGACGATCGAGTCATAGATCCGGCCGCGGCCGGGTTGGTGCGCTGCACCCGTGGTGGACGATGCGTCCATGATGAACTCCCTGTGGCGACGATTTGTGCTTCTGTTGCAGCTCTTGCGCAGTTAGAGACAGCCTGCGGCGACACGCAAGCGACATTGCGGCACATGTTAAGTACGCTGCATCGCAAAATCACGTGAGCAGTAATTATCAGAAAACCAGCGCATTTGTGTTGCGACCTCGTCAACTGATTCTGCTTATGTTAGACTTAGGTCTCAAAGCAGAGAGGTCACCACGATGTCAGCAGTCGCTGAAGTGTTGTCGACCGTCGCATCGAACCGCGCTCCGCGGTGCAGTGAGTTGCCCACCTGTCCCGTCTGCGCCGACTCCATGGTCGCCGCCGAAGGTTCTGCGTATGTGTCGGAACACCTGATCAGCTATCTCTGGACCTGCGACAATTGCGGCTACGGCTTCGTGACCAAGCACGCCGTCAAGCAGCGCATTCTCTGCAACTGACGTTTCCTCTGCATCCGACTTTGTGCAATTGACCTAGCGCGGGGCGATGTCGCCCCTCGCCCAGTCCTCGCGCGTACGCCGATAGAACTCCTCGAACGTGCCCTGTGCGACCGCGTCCCTGATGCCCTGCATCAGGAACTGGTAGTAAGCGATATTGATCTCGGACAGCAGCATCGCGCCCAGCGTCTCGCCCGCCTTGACGAGATGATGCAAATAGGCGCGCACGTAGCTGCGCGCCGACGGCCAGGAGCTCTCTTCGTCGAGCGGACGGGGATCGTCGGCGTGGCGCGCGTTACGCAAATTCACCTGGCCAAAGCGTGTGAAGGCAACGCCATGACGGCCATTGCGCGTCGGCATCACGCAATCAAACATGTCGATGCCGCGCTTGACTGCCTCGAGGATGTCGTCCGGCGTGCCGACGCCCATCAGATATCGCGGCCGCTCTTTCGGCAGCAGCGGCGCTGTCTCGTCGATCATCGCCAGCATCACGGCCTGCGGCTCGCCGACGGCGAGGCCGCCAATGGCATAACCATGGAAACCGATCTCGACGAGGCCTTGCGCGCTGGCATGGCGAAGCTGGGGTATGTCGCCGCCCTGCACGATGCCGAACAGCATGTAGCCGTCGGGCGCGCTCTCGAAGGCGCGCTTGCTTCGCTCTGCCCAGCGCAGCGACAATTGCATCGCGCGGTCGATGTCGGCGCGCTCGGCCGGCAGTCGCACGCATTCGTCCATCTGCATCGCGATGTCGGAGCCGAGCAAACGCTGCACCTCGATCGAGCGCTCCGGCGACAGCTCGACCTTGGCGCCGTCGATATGCGAACGGAAGGTCACGGCCTGCTCGCTGACCTTGCGCAGATCCGCCAGCGACATCACCTGGAAGCCGCCGGAATCCGTCAGCATCGGCCCGTTCCAGCCGGTGAATGTCTGCAGGCCGCCAAGTGCCGCGATCCGCTCGGCGCCGGGACGCAGCATCAAATGATAGGTGTTGCCGAGCACGATGTCGGCACCGGCCTCGCGCACCTCGCGCCAGTGCATGCCCTTCATCGCGCCGGCGGTACCGACCGGCATGAAGGCGGGCGTGCGCACCACGCCGTGCGGCGTGGTCAGGCGCCCGGTGCGCGCGGCGCCATCGGTGGCGAGCAGTTCGAAATGATTGGGCAGACCGGTGTTAGGACGATTCATGACGGTGCTTATTGCGTGTCGGAGCAGGCCGATCAACCCGCTCAGGCGATGCCTCGGCCGGCTTATGCATCAGACTGGGACAACGGCCACCAATATCTGGGACACGGAATTGTGCGGCGTCGGCGCTTGTTTAAACAAAACGATACAGTGTAGTTTTACCTTGGAGGTTGGACGAGATGCCGCGGCGATGTTGCCGGCGGCGGTAGACACGTGATCGCCAGCCACCGCCAATGCCCTTCCCTTCAAGTTCGACTGAGCCGTCCGCCCGTTCGCATGGCTGGACAAGGCAGACCGGCGCCCGCCTGTTCGGATTGCTGGTCCTGACGTGCAGCCTGGCGCTCGGCGCCTGCACCTCCCTGCCCCGCACGCCCTATACGGCCACCGAAGCTAGCACGTCGCGCGTGCTCGATATCGACGGCCTCCGGCGCTACGCCGACGAACCCATCACGAAATTCAGCTTCGAGAAGGACACCAGCACCGCGACCAAGTCCTACCTGGCGCTGTCAGGCGGCGGTGCCGATGGCGCCTATGGTGTCGGCGTGCTGAACGGCTGGACCGCGGCCAGAACCCGTCCCACCTTCTCGGTCGTCTCGGGCGTGAGCACCGGCGGCCTGATCGCGCCCTTTGCGTTTCTCGGCTCGCGATATGACGACACGCTGAGGGAGGTCTACACCAGCGGCGTCGCGGAGAGCCTGTTGAGCGATCCCAGCATCATGCGCGTGCTGTTCGGATCCGGCCTGTTCGGCAACACGCGGCTGCGCGAGCTCGTCGCCCGCTATGTCGGGCCCGAGATCATGGCGCAGGTCGCCCGTGAAAACGCCAGGGGCCGAAGGCTGCTGGTGGTGACCACCGATCTCGACACCCAGCGGACCGCGATCTGGGACATGGGCAGGATCGCCGCGGTCGGCACGCCCGAGGCGCTGAAGCTATTTCGCGACGTGATGGCGGCCTCCGCCAGCATCCCCCTCGTGTTTCCGCCGATCATGATCGACGCCGAAGGCGAGGGCCGCAGGTTTCAGGAGATGCATGTCGACGGCGGCGTGACGGCCCCGGTGCTGACACTGCCGGAAGCCCTGCTGTTCCAGGGCAGTCGCCTTCCCGACCCTGCGAAGCTGGACATCTACATCCTCGTCAACAAGAAGATCGAACGCAATTTCGAGCTCGTCTCCAACAGCACCATCGACGTCGCCTCACGCAGCCTGTCGTCGATCACCCAGTCGCAGACCCGTTCGATCATCTTCTCGACCTATGATTTTGCGAGGCGCAACCACCTGGGCTTCCACCTCTCATACATCGCGCGCGATTATCCGGCCGCCCCCTCGGAAGGGTTCGACACCGCCTATATGCGGGCGCTGTATCAGTACGGTTATGAGAAGGCGGCTTCGGGCCAGGCCTGGACTTCGACGCTTCCGTAAGCGCTCGCTGAGGAACAGGGCCGTGCCGAGACGGTTGACGATGCGGCCTATTCGGCCAGATTAGCCATGACGCACCCGTTGCTGCGCGTTATAGAGCAATGACTGATGTCACGACCGCGCAGGAATCATTGGGCATGGGATTGACTGCGACCAGGACAAGACCGGCAGCTCAGCGGCGCGAGGTGCCGAAATCGCGCGGCGGCCGGCCGACGAAAAGCGCCGCGATCGAGCGCGATCAGCGGCTGATCGAGGTCGCCACCCGCCTGTTCCTGGATCGCGGCTTTGATGCGACCTCGCTCGACGCGGTCGCGGAAGCCGCGCGCGTGAGCAAGCCCACCGTCTATGCCCGTTACGGCGACAAGCGCGGATTGTTCGCCGCCGTGCTGCGGCGCGAGATCGCGCGATGGCTTGCACCGCTATCCGCGGCCGCCGAGACGCAGCTCGGCAGCGCCTCGGATATCTCGGTCGAACAGCGGCTGGTCGAGATCGGGCGCGAGATGCTGACATTCACCTGCGGTCCCGATGCCGTGGCCTTCAGCCGCATGATGACGTCGCAGGCCATCAACTTCCCCGAGATCGCCAAGCTCGGCAAGGAGGAAGGCTGGCTCAAGGCCGTCGCCACCACGGCACGCTTCTTCGACCATCTGGTGGCGCAAGGCGCACTCAACATGGAAGACACCACGATCGCAGCCGAGGTGTTTCTCGACGTCGTCGTGGGACACACCCACCGCATGGCCACGTTCGGAACGACGCTCGAGCTGAAAGACGCCGAAAAGCGTATGCGGGTTGCCATCAAGCTGTTCCTGGCCGGAGCGCTTGGCCCCCCGGACCGCCTCCAGGACCCCGCCAAGACCACGCGGCGGCGGCGCCCATCCCGCTGACAATTCCGTGAGATTGCGATCTTTCCAGTGAATCCTGCGCCCGCGCCGTTGACCAAACAAAACGATACGGTATGGTTTAGTTATGGGGCGATGCGGATCGCTTTTTCACCAGCCCCAAGAGGTCCGCACCGCCTCGATCGCCGCGGCGGTACAGCCCGTCACGACGCTCAGCGGCCGACCGATGCCCAAGGTCGGCCGCAAATTCTTTACGATCATCCGGCACACTCGCTGGCCGAGGGTTTCGAGCATGACGACAGCCAAACGACATATCTCGGGATTGCTCGCAATCGCCCTGTCCGCACTCCTCCTCGCGGCGCCGGCGCGAGCGATCGTGAGCACGGGCACGCCGACCGCCCTTCACAGCGACACAGATGGTGACGCTGAGGCCGACCGCCAAGCGGTCAGTCGCGAGATCGAGCGCTTCCGCAGCTCGTCGATCTCGATCAACCAGGCCATGGCGATTGCTGAAGGCCGCCACGCCGGTGCCACCACGGCGGATGTGAGTTTCGACGGAGCCTCCGGCGTGCCGGTCTACCGGGTCAAGACCCTGCACAACGACCGGATCTGGCGCCACACCATCAATGCCGCGACCGGCGAGCTCGTCGGCGGCGAAGCCGCCCTCCCGCTCGCCGAGCTCGATCTCGACGACCGCAGCAACCTCGCAGCGCTCGGTGCCATCAAGCATCGGCTTGCGGATGCCGTGCACGTCGCCGAGCGCGCGGCCTCCGGCAAGGCGATCAGCGGCGGACTGGTGCGCGAACGCGGCCGGCTGAATTTCGCGATCGTCGTCATCAGTGGCGACAACCTCAAGGAGGTCATCCTCGAACCGCCGGGCGCCCGGACCAAATAGCGGCAGCGCTAATCCCGCCGAAAAGCCATTGACGGGCGCAAAACTCTCCCGCATAAGCTCCCGCCATGTTCACGACCACCAAACGCACGACTAAAACCACCACGGCCTTCGGGGCCCGGGGAGGCGTGCGCGTATAGTCGTCGACTAGAACGCAATCCACTCTACCGAAGCCCCGCCCTCGTTGGTCCGGGGCTTTTTTGTTGTCTGAATTCTCAAATCAATGGAGGACAAAGTGAGTAACGATCCCGTCGTCGCGATTGTCGGCGTCACCGGTGCGGTGGGCGCCGAATTCATCGCCACCATGGACAAGCGCGGCTTTCGCGTCGGCAAGCTCAAGGCGCTGGCCAGCGCCCGCTCGGCCGGCAAGACGGTGTCGTTCCGCGGGCAAGACGTCGTCATCGAGGAGCTGACCGAACGCGCCTTCGAAGGCGTCGACATCGCCCTGTTCTCCGCCGGCGGCAGCATCTCCAAGAAGTACGCGCCGATCGCCGTCAAGGCGGGGGCCGTCGTCGTCGACAACTCCTCCGCCTTCCGGATGGACCCGAACGTGCCGCTGGTAATCCCCGAGATCAATGCGAACCGCATCCGCGACCACAAGGGCATCATCGCCAACCCGAACTGCGCCGCCATCACGGCGCTGGTGCCGCTATGGCCGATCCACCAGACCAACCGCATCAGGCGCGTGATCATCTCGACCTACCAGGCCGCCTCCGGCGCCGGCGCCGCCGCCATGGACGAGCTGGTCGAGTCCACCCGCGCCAACCTCAACGGCCAGGTTTATACGCCGAAAGTGATGCCGCATCCCTACGCCTTCAACCTCTTCAACCACAACACGGCGATCGACCCCGACACCGGCTACAACGACGAAGAGACCAAGGTCATCAACGAAACCCGCAAGATCTTCGAGGACGACAAGATCGCGATCGGCGTCACCTGCGTCCGTGTGCCGGTGCTGCGGGCTCATTGCGAAGCCATCACCTTCGAATGCGAGAAGCCGATCAGCGAGGATCAGGTCCGTGCCATCATGGCGCGAGCGCCCGGCGTCAAGGTCGTCGACGACCGTGCCAAGAACTACTTCCCGATGCCGATCGACGCCACGGGCCAGGACGACGTCCTGGTCGGCCGCATCCGCAAGGACCTCAGCGACCCCTCCGGGCATTCGATCTCGATGTTCGTGGCAGCGGACCAGTTGCTCAAGGGCGCTGCGCTCAATGCAGTGCAGATCGCGGAGCTCTTGCCGCAGCGGGTGATGGCGTAACGGGAGGTGCGTAGGGTGGGTTAGCGACAGCGTAACCCACCACTGTCTCTACCGCGTAAACAGAAGCGGTGGGTTACGCCTTACGGCTAACCCACCCTACGGCGCCCGAAACAACAAACACGCATCGCCATAGGAATAGAACCGATAGCCGGTCGCGATCGCATGCGCATAGGCCTGCCGCATCGCATCGAGCCCGGAGAACGCCGACACCAGCATGAACAGTGTCGACTTCGGCAAATGGAAATTGGTCAGCAGAACATCGACGGCGCGGAAGCGATAGCCCGGGGTGATGAAGATCGACGTCTCGGCGGCGAACGGCTCAAGGGTGCCGTCCTCGCTGGCTGCGCTTTCGAGCAGGCGCAACGACGTGGTGCCAACCGCGATGATGCGGCCGCCGGTCTTGCGCGCGGTGTTGAGCCGCTCCGCCGTCTCGGCCGAGAGCGTGCCCCACTCGGCGTGCATCTTGTGGCCTTCGGTGTCGTCCACTTTCACCGGCAGGAAGGTCCCTGCCCCGACATGCAGCGTGACGCGGTTGATGCCGACGCCGCGCGCGTGCAGCGCCTGCTCCAGCGCGGGCGTGAAATGCAGGCCGGCTGTCGGCGCGGCAACGGCGCCTTCGTTCGCCGCGAACATGGTCTGGTAGTCGGCGAGATCCTGATCGTCGGGCGTGCGTTTCGAGGCGATGTAGGGTGGCAGCGGCGGGCTGCCGAGATCGGCGATGGCCTGATCCAGCGTCGGACCGTGGAACGAGAATGACAGCGTCACCTCGCCTTCCGCGCCCTTGGCCTCGACCTCGGCGTCGAGATGGCCAAGCAGGCAGACCTTGCCCTCATTGCCGAAGCGGATGCGGTCGCCGGCTGCGAGTTTCTTGGCGGGCTTCACCAGCGCCTGCCAGCGCGAGCCGTCGAGGCGCTTGATCAGCGTCGCCTCGATCTTCGGCTCGGTCTCGCGGCCGATGCGACGGCCCTTCAATTGCGCCGCGATCACCTTGGTGTCGTTGACGACGAGCTGGTCGCCCGGCTTCAGCCATTGCGGCAGATCGGCGATGACCTGGTCGCGGAGCGTGCCGGGATCGACGACCAGCATCTTCGCGGAGTCGCGCGGGCTCGCCGGGCGCAATGCGATGCGCTCGGCGGGCAGGTCGAAATCGAAGAGATCGGTGCGCATCTCGGGCTCACGGCCGTACAGTCACTCCTCATCCTGAGGAGCGCGGAACGCGCATCTCGAAGGATGAAGGCCCTGCTGCTGCAGCTCGGCCTTCATGGTTCGAGACGGCGCTACGCGCCTCCTCACCATGAGGAGAAACGCCTACTCCGCGTCAGCCGCCATCCGCGCCTTGACGATCTTGTCGGGGTTCTGCACGGGTTCGCCGCGCTTGATCTTGTCGACGTTCTCCATGCCCTCGGTAACCTTGCCCCACACCGTGTACTGGTTGTCGAGGAAGCGGGCGTCGTCGAACACGATAAAGAACTGGCTATCGCCGGAATCCGGGCTGGCGGCGCGCGCCATCGAGGTGGTGCCGCGCACATGCGGCTCCTTGTTGAACTCGGCCTTCAGCTTCTTGCCGGAGCCGCCGGTGCCGGTGCCCTGCGGGCAGCCGGTCTGCGCCATGAAGCCGTCGATCACGCGATGGAACACGATGCCGTCGTAGAAGCCCTCGCGCACGAGCTCCTTGATGCGCGCGACGTGGCCGGGCGCCAGATCAGGCCGCATCTCGATGGTAACGGGGCCCTGGGTGGTCTCGAGGATCAGTGTGTTTTCGGTGGCGCTCATGCTCGTCTCTCTTGGGTTGGGGGTGAAGTCCTGTCAGGTGAAGATTTGCGGTTGCGAAACTGGATCGCGAATGGACGCCCCGCAGCGGCGCCGGCCATCGCATCGGTAAATGGCATCGGCGTGCAACGTTGCAATGCCTCCATCACCGCGACCCGGTATTGCAGCCGGTCCTCGTCGGAGGCCTCGGCGGATTCATAGGTAATCCTCGGATGGCCCAGAATGTTTCCAGCCCGGTTAAAGCTCACGACGACGGTGATGTCGATCGGGCGGGCCTTGGCGGCGGGCGGCGGCTTCCAGCAGGTGCGCAGATGCCGGAAGATGTCCTGGATGGTGTTGACCTGTGCGTCCTCGGCGATTGCGCCGGGGACGCCGAGCAGCAGCACCGCGGCAACCAGCAGGAGCTTGCCACAGGCGCGCGCCATCGCCTCTCCTACTTGATGTCGGAAGCGACCTGCACCTTCACCATCTTGTCGGGATCGGTGACGGTGCCGCCGCTTGATCCGGGAGGCGCCTTCTTCAGCTTGTCGACGACGTCCATGCCCTGCACGACCTCGCCGATCACGGTGTACTGGTTGTCGAGGCTGCCGCCGTCGGCGAACATGATGAAGAACTGCGAATTGGCGGTGTCGACGCTGTCGCCGCGCCGGGCCATGCCGACGATGCCACGCGCAAAATGCACCTTGGAGAATTCCTGCTTCAGGTTCGGATATTTCGAGCCGCCGGTGCCGTTGAAGTTCTGACCGTCGCCGGTCTGCGCCATGAAGCCGTCCATGACGCGGTGGAACGGCACATTGTTGTAATAGCCCTCGCGCGCGAGCTGTTTGATGCGCTCGGCGTGCTGGGGCGCGAGGTCCGGCCTCAGCTTGATGACGATGCGACCCTTGGTGGAGTCGATGACGATGGCGTTGGCCTTGTCGAGGCCGGCCGGCAAGGCTTGCGCGAAGGCCGGCACCGCGAACAGAACCGCGGCAAGAACTGCGAGAATTCGGATCATGATAACTCCGGATCAGAGATGAGAAAGGAAACGCGCCGTTATCAGGCGAATTTTGCCTTGAGCTGGGCCGCAACCAGCGGCGGGACGAAGGCCGAGACGTCCCCGCCCATGGCGGCGATCTGGCGCACCAAAGTGGCGGTGATCGGGCGGACCATGGGAGAAGCTGGCAGGAAGACCGTATGCACCTCGGGCGCCATGGCCTCGTTCATGCCGGCGAGCTGCATCTCGTAGTCGAGATCGGTGCCGTCGCGCAGGCCCCGAATCATGATCGTCGCACCGTACTTGCGCGCCGATGTCACCGACAGATCGTCGAACGTCACCGCTTCGAGCACGCAGCCCGCCTGGGCCGCCACCGGCCCGCAGACGTCATGGAGCATCTTCAACCGCTCCTCGGTCGAGAACAGCGGCTTCTTGCCGGGATGCACCCCGATCGCCACGACGAGCCTGTCGCACAGCGACACGCTGTGCCGGACCACGTCCAGATGGCCGTTGGTGATGGGGTCGAAGGAACCTGGATAGAAGGCAATGCGCGGCATGGCCACGTCCTACCGCGCCCGGCCCGGCCCGGCAAGCCGGTCAGGTTCCCTGGCGGTTTTTCCGCAAAACCGTGTCGGAATGCGCCGAATTGTTTCGTCCTGAGGGCGGCCACGAAGCAAAACGGAGCGCGAACGAAACCATTTCCCGGGTTCGCGAAGACGTCCGGAAACTGGCCATGGTTACTAATCCGGCCAACGAACGACGGGCCGCACACTGGGCGTAGCGGCCGCATCACAGGGGACTGTCATGATCAAAGCTCTTTCGGCGATCGCCATCTCTGGGTGTGTTGCTGCCGCTCTCACCCTCCTGCCCGGCTTCGCCCCCACCGTCGAAGCGAGCGTGCCGCAACCGCTCGCCAAGAGCGACCGGCTCGACATCCGCACCATCGGCAAGGACTGCTCGCAGCAGGCCTGGCCGAATTTCGAGGCGTCCTGCCTTCGCCAGGCCGGCACCAAAGCCGACATCCGCGAGGCTCGCCTCGTGACCGCAAACCGCACTCCGTAGCGGCGTCTGTCAGTTTCGCGTCAGGTAGCGACAAATCCCATAGATAAACCCCATGGATATTTGCGACGTCCCGTCGCAGACTGCCCGATGCTCGCGCCCGCCGGAATGACCCGTCGGCCGCGATCCCATCGAGGGGTCGCCATTGTCCAGTACGCCTGCAGTCGCCTCCGGCCATCAACCTGATCCACTGCCGCTTGCAATGACCATGGGCGCCCTCGGGGTGGTCTATGGCGATATCGGCACCAGTCCCCTCTACGCCCTCAAGGAAGCCGCCAAGGCCGCCGCCCACGGCGGCACATTGACGAACGATGCCGTTCTGGGCGTTGCCTCGTTGATCCTCTGGGCGCTGTTGCTGATCATCTCGCTGAAATATGCGCTGTTGATTTTGCGCGCTGACAACCGCGGCGAAGGCGGCATCGTCGCCCTGCTGGCCTTGCTGCATGCCCGCAACGCCCAACCCGGTACTTGGCGCGCGCATCTGCTGGTCGTCGGCCTCGTCGGCGCCGCCCTGCTCTACGGCGACGGGGCGATCACGCCGGCGATCTCGGTGCTGTCAGCCATCGAAGGTCTGAAGGTCGACGCACCCTCGCTCGCGCCGGCGGTGGTGCCCGTGACCGTCGTCATCCTGATCGGACTGTTCATGATGCAGAAGCAGGGCACCGGCTTCATCGGCCGCATCTTCGGACCGGTGATGCTGGCCTGGTTCTTCGTGCTGGCAGCGCTCGGCATCCACGGCATCGTCAAGGCGCCGGCGGTGCTGGCGGCGCTGAGCCCGCTCTATGCGTTCGACTTCCTGATCCACCAGGATTTTCATGTCTCCTTCGCGATCCTGGGGGCCGCCTTCCTCGCGGTGACCGGCGGCGAAGCCATGTATGCTGACATGGGGCATTTCGGCCGCCTGCCGATCCGGCTGGCCTGGTTCGCGATCTGCCTGCCCGCGCTGGTGCTGAACTATTTCGGCCAGGCCGCGCTGCTGATCACCGACCCCTCCATGATCGAGAATCCGTTCTTCCAACTCTGCCCCGACGCCCTGCACTATCCGCTGGTCGCGTTCTCGGCGGTCGCGACCGTGATCGCCTCGCAGGCCATCATCTCGGGCGTGTTCTCGCTGACGCAGCAGTCGATTCAGCTCGGTTTCCTGCCGCGCATGCAGATCCGTCACACCACGAGCGCAGCGATCGGCCAGATCTACGTGCCGTTGGTGAACTGGCTGCTCGCCGCCGCAACGCTCGGCGCCGTGCTGAGCTTCGGCAGCTCGGAGGCGCTGGCCGGCGCCTACGGCATCGCGGTGTCGCTGTTGATGGCGATCACCACGCTGCTCGCTGCCCTGGTCGCGATCCAGTGGGGCTATTCGCCGTGGCTGGTGGTGGCCGTGAACGGCTTCTTCTTCGTGATCGACGTGATCTTCTTCTCGGCCAATTCGATCAAGCTGTTCGAGGGCGGCTGGTTTCCGCTGATGCTCGCGGGCTTCGTCGCTTTCCTGATGCTGACCTGGCGCAGCGGCGTGAAGCTCGTCGAAGCGGCACGCGCGAAGCTGCGCCAGCCCGAGGAGGATCTGATCGAAACCGCGGTCAACAAGTGCAGCGCCAGGCTGCCCGGCACCGCCGTGTTCCTGGCGTCGGCGCCGCGCGGCGTGCCGCTGGCGCTGACCCAGTTCGTCAAGCACAACCACGTGCTGCACGAGCGCATCGTCCTGGTCACCGTGCTGATCGAGGAGCTTCCTCACATCGACGACGAAGACCGCATCGAGGTGATCGAAATCATTCCCGGCATTACCCGCGTCGTTCTGCATTACGGGTTCATGCAGAACCCGACGATCTACGAAGGGCTGACCTTCGCCTGCCGCCACGGCAAGCTGCCCGGCATCGACCTCTCCGACATCACCTATTACGTCGGCCGCGAGACCATCATCCCGCGCGAGGACGTGCCGGGCATGTGGGTCTGGCGCGAAACCGTGTTCGCCTTCCTGCAGCGCAACGCCGAACGCTCCGCCGCGTTCTTCGGCGTGCCGACCAAGCAGGTGGTGGAGTTCGGCACGGAGCTGGAGATTTAGCGCAATTCGTAGCCCGGATGGAGCGACTTGTCCGCCGTAGCTCGGAGAGCGAAGGCGGAAGTGCAATCCGGGACAGCCGTTCGAATGAAGAACCCGGATTTCGCTTGCGCTCCATCCGGGCTACGAGGGGTGACGCATCACTCCCCGTTCGACTCCCCATTCGCCCCGTTTCCGCTCTCGGCCTCTTCCGTGATGTGCTCGACCGAGACGACGTGTTCGTCCTCGGCGGTGTCGAACACGATCACGCCCTGGGTTGAGCGGCCGGCCACGCGGATGCCTTCGACCGGGCAGCGGATCAGCTGGCCCTTGTCGGTGACCAGCATGATTTGATCGGCGTCTTCCACGGGGAACGACGCCACCAGGTTGCCGTTGCGGTTGTTGACGCTCATGGCCACGATGCCTTTGCCGCCGCGGCCCGTGGTGCGGTACTCGTAGGACGAGGTCCGCTTGCCGTAGCCGTTGACGGAGACGGTCAGCACGACCTGCTCGGCCGCCGACATTTCGACATAGCGCTCCTGAGCCAGCTGGAAGCTGCCGGAGGTCTCCTCGGCCTCGGCGTCCGCCGCCGGCTCCTCGGCCGCAGCTTCGCCGGCAACCGCACGACGCATCTTCAGATACGCCGAGCGCTCGTCGGACGTCGTCTCGACGTGGCGCAGGATCGCTAGCGAAATCACCTTGTCGCCCTCGGCAAGCGCAATGCCGCGCACGCCCATCGAGGTGCGCCCGGTGAACACGCGCACGTCGGTCACGGGGAAGCGGATGCACTGGCCGCCGGCGCCGGTCAAAAGCACGTCGTCGTGCTCGGTGCAGATCTGCACGTCGACGATAGCTTCGTTGTCGTCGAGCTTCATCGCGATGATGCCGGAGCGGCGGACGTCGACGAAGTCGGACAGCTTGTTGCGCCGGACGTTGCCGCCTGTCGTGGCGAACATCACGTCGAGATTGCCCCAGGTGGACTCGTCCTCCGGCAGCGGCATGATGGTGGTGATGCGCTCGCCCTGCTCCAGCGGCAGGATGTTGATCAGCGCCTTGCCGCGCGCGTTCGGCGCGGCCATCGGCAGGCGCCAGACCTTGATCTTGTAGACCTGGCCGCGCGAGGAGAAGAACAGCATCGGAGTATGCGTGGACGCCACGAACAGCCGGCTGACAAAATCCTCGTCGCGGGTCTGCATGCCGGCGCGGCCCTTGCCGCCGCGGCGCTGGGCACGGTAGGCCGACAGCGGCACGCGCTTGACGTAGCCGGCGTGCGAGACGGTGACGACCATGTCCTCGCGCTGGATCAGGTCCTCGTCCTCGACCTCGCCTTCCTGCTCGATGATGACGGTGCGGCGCGGGGTCGCGAACTCGGCCTTTACCTCGGCGAGCTCGGACTTGATGATTTCAAGCACGCGGTCGCGCGAGCGCAGGATGTCGAGATAGTCGGCGATTTCGCCGGCGAGCTTGTCGAGTTCCTCGCGGATTTCGTCACGGCCGAGTGCGGTGAGGCGTTGCAGGCGCAAATCGAGAATGGCCCTCGCCTGCTCCATCGACAGCCGGATCGTACCGTTCTCGCTGATGCGGTGGCGCGGATCGTCGATCAGCGTCAGCATGTCCTCGACGTCCCGGGCCGGCCAGTCGCGCGACATCAGGGTGTCGCGGGCGGTGGTCGGGTCGGGCGAGGTCCGGATGACGCGGATCATCTCGTCGATATTGGCGACCGCGATCGCCAGACCGACCAGGATATGGGCGCGATCACGGGCCTTGGCGAGCAGGAACTTGGTGCGCCGCGTGACGACGCGCTCGCGGAAGTCGACGAAGATCGCCAGCAGGTCCTTCAGATGCATGATCCGCGGACGGCCGCTGTCGAGCGCCACCATGTTGACGCCGAAGCTCGTCTGCAGCGGCGTGAACCTGTAGAGCTGATTCAGCACCACATCCGGCACGGCGTCGCGCTTCAGTTCGATGACGACGCGGTAGCCGTCGCGATCCGATTCGTCGCGCAGGTCGCCGATGCCTTCGATCTTCTTTTCCTTGACCAGCTCGGCGATGCGCTCGACCATCGTCGCCTTGTTCACCTGGTAGGGAATCTCGCTGATGATGATCGCCTCGCGCTCCTTGCGGATGGTCTCGATCGCGACCTTGCCGCGCATCATGACCGAGCCGCGCCCGAGGTGATAGGCGGCGCGGATGCCCTGCCGTCCGAGGATGACGCCGCCGGTCGGGAAATCCGGTCCCGGCACGATGTTGATGAGCTCGTCGATGGTGAGCGCGGGGTTGTCGATCAGCGCGACGCAGGCGTCGATGACTTCGCCGAGATTGTGCGGCGGGATGTTGGTCGCCATGCCGACTGCGATGCCGCCGGCGCCGTTGACGAGCAGGTTCGGGAACTTGGCCGGCAAGACCGACGGTTCGGTCTCGTTGTTGTCGTAGTTCGGCTGGAAGTCGACCGTGTCCTTGTCGATGTCGGCCAGCAGAGCCAGCGCCACCTTCGTCAATCGGGCTTCAGTATAACGATAGGCAGCCGGAGGATCGCCGTCGACCGAGCCGAAATTGCCCTGACCGTCGATCAGCGGCACGCGCATGGAGAAGTCCTGCGCCATCCGGACCATGGCGTCGTAGATCGACTGGTCGCCATGCGGATGATATTTACCGATGACGTCACCGACCACGCGGGCGGACTTGACGTACTTCTTGTCCGGCGTGTGCCCCTGCTCGTTCATCGAGTACAGGATGCGCCGATGCACCGGCTTCAGGCCGTCGCGGGCGTCAGGCAGCGCACGCGCCACAATCACGCTCATGGCGTAGTCGAGATAGGACTTCTTCATCTCCTCGAAGATGGAGACGGGGCGAATATCCGAGGGTTGCGCCGGCTGGTCGCCGGGCTTGTCGTCGTCGTCAGCCAAGGGGAAATCCGATGAGGTTTTATCTGGGAATCATATAGCGCATCGAGCCTCTGATAACCACCCTCGCGGCGATCTGGGAAGCGCTTTTTCCGCCTATTTTTCCAACAACTTAAGCCCTTGCGAGCGGTGCCTCGGGCAGCCCCCGCATCGGCCTTGCAAAATCGCCGGTAACACGTGGAAAACCGACCGGCGAGCTTGCCCCGTCAGCGCGTTTGCCAAGCCGCAATCCGAGCTCACCCCAAACATGAAGCGGGCCCGGAAATCCCGAGCCCGTCCTGCCGATTAGTGGGATTTTTTGACACGAGATGAGAAGCGCCGCCCACGCGGCCGGCGCCTCCGCATCGATATGCCTCGTTCTCAGAACGGAATCGCTCAGAACGGGATGTCGTCGTCCATGTCGCTGTTGCGGCCACCGCCGCCGGCGGCAACGGGTCGCCGCGGCGCGCTGCTGACCGGACCGGAGGAGCCGAAATCGCCGCCCGGCTCGTCGCCGAAGCTGCCGCCTCCCCCGCCGCCACTACGGCCGTCCAGCATCGTCAGGGTGGAGTTGAAGCCCTGCAGCACGACTTCGGTCGAGTACTTTTCGACGCCGCTCTGGTCGGTCCATTTGCGGGTCTGGAGCGCACCCTCGACGTAAATCTTGGCGCCCTTCTTCAGATACTGTTCGGCGACCTTGCAGAGCCCTTCATTGAAGATCACGACGCGGTGCCACTCGGTCTTTTCCTTGCGCTCGCCGGTCGCCTTGTCGCGCCAGGTCTCCGAGGTGGCGACGCTCAGATTGGCGATCGGCCGCCCGTCCTGGGTGCGGCGGATTTCAGGATCCTTGCCGAGATTTCCAACCAGAATGACCTTGTTGACGCTTCCCGCCATCTCCGCTCTCCGCTCCGAATGCCACTGAATTCAAGAAGGCCGGTCCGCTCCCCGCGTTCCGCCGTGCCTGTTGAGGCGACCCTATACGCTCGCCGAACGCCTGCGGACGACGATCAGTCCGTCGCCCCTCCGGTTATCCCCACATATAGCATCGACCTCCGGCTTGTTCCAGATTTGTTCTTGGCGAACTTCCGCATCGAATATGTGGCGTCGATCGGCCAATGTACTGCGGGAAGGCACGCGTCGATTGGAACCTTTGTAGGTTCCCAAAAGCGAAGGAAAGAACTTAACATTCAGCAAGTTGTGGGTCCTCGCACGGCCCCGTTCTTGTTGCATTTCGGAGACGGACTTTGCCGCTCCGTAGAGCTACGGTTTCCTCGGACTTAAATCATATGGGCCCTCGTGCCTGATCAACCGCTTCGGGGAAGAAAGAAGCGGACGAACCTGGGGAGACTGGCAATGAATAAGCTTCTTATTGGTGCAATCAGTGCAGTGGCGATGGGCCTGTCGGCTCCCGCGAGCGCGGCGGATCTTGCCGCGCGTCCCTACACCAAGGCTCCGGCGCCGGCGATTGCCACCATCTACGATTGGAGCGGCTTCTACATCGGCATCAACGGCGGCGGTGGCTCGAGCCACACGTGCTGGGACTTCGTCACGCCCGCGACCGGCGTTTTGGTCGGGGAAGGCTGCCATAACGCGGTCGGCGGCACGGTCGGTGGCCAGATCGGCTATCGCTGGCAGTCCACCAATTGGGTGTTCGGCCTCGAAGGCCAAGGCAACTGGGCCGATTTCCGGGGCGACAACGTGAGCACACTTTTCCCCGGCACCGCCCTGGTCACGGGTGATCGCAACCGTTCCCGCATCGACTCTTTCGGGCTCATCACCGGTCAGATCGGTTACGCCTGGAACAACGTGCTGCTTTACGTGAAGGGCGGCGCCGCCGTCGTCGGCGACAAATACGACATCTACGCTGCTGCGGGCACGCCCGGCGCGGGCGCGCTGCTGGCCTCGGCGCGGGAGACTCGCTGGGGTGGCACGGTCGGGGCCGGTCTGGAGTTCGGCTTCGCTCCCAACTGGTCGCTGGGCTTTGAATACGACCACATCTTCCTTGGCGATCGCACGATCGGCTTCACAACGCCCGCGGGTGCGGTTTTCGGCAGCGACCGGATTCGCCAGGACGTCGACATGGGCCTCGTCCGCTTGAACTATCGCTGGGGCGGTCCGGTCATCGCGAGGTACTGATCGAACTGACATCCATCACAGCAAGGCCGGCCTCGCGCCGGCCTTTTTCGTTGCTGTTCCCATGGGGACCAAAGGTCAGTAATCGCACCATTTTTAGGCCGCTGTGGCTTTCCAGTGACACAACTTGCGGCTTCAATGGTGTAAGTACGGCCTCAGTTGGGCAAATGAGTCCGATGCCCTTCCCTATCGTGGAAGGCAAAATCAGAAACTGGGACTGGGATTAGTTGAAAATGAAAAAGGTTTTGTTGGCTTCGGCCTGTTTGTTCGCACTCGCTGCCCCGGCTTCGGCCGCTGATCTGGCGGCGCGCCCCTACACCAAGGCTCCGGTGGCCATGGCTTCGGTCTACAACTGGACCGGCTTCTACCTCGGTATCGTCGGTGGCGGCGCCTGGGAAAATTCCTCGACCGACCCGAAGATGAAGGGCGGCTTCGTCGGCGGTACTGCCGGCTACAACTGGCAGACCGGCAATGTCGTGTTCGGCATCGAGGCCGATGGTTCCTGGGCTGACGTCAGCGCCTCGGTCACCGGCCCCGTTGCCGTCCCCGGCTTCGGCCTCGTCAGCACCACCCTCAGCTCGAAGACCGATGCGATGGGCACCGTGCGCGGCCGCATCGGCTACGCCGTCAACAACGTCCTGTTCTACGGCACCGGTGGTTACGCCTGGATCGACAACAAGCTCAGCATCAGCGCGCTCGGCGTGACCGCTTCCGACAGCAAGTGGCACTCCGGCTGGACCGTCGGTGCGGGCGTCGAAGCGTTCTTCGCTCCGCAGTGGTCGGTCAAGGGCGAGTACCTCTTTCGCAGCCTCGGCGGCGAGACCTACTTCTCGGGCGCCCTGCCCACCGGCACGCTCGAGTTTCACACCGTGCAGGTCGGCGTGAACTATCACTTCGGGGGCCCGATCGTCGCGAAGTACTGATCTTCGCTATCGACGCCATCGTGTTACGAAAGGCCGGCCTCGCGCCGGCCTTTTTGTTTGAACGGGACCGGTCACGCGCAGTTCCGCAAGCCGTGCTCCTGCCAGATGCCGCCAGCGCGCCAACAATCCGTTGACGATTCGCAAACGCCACTGGAAATCCGTCCCTGTTCTTCCTACGTTCGCTTACTTACCCATCGGCGCCGATCCCGGTTCCGGGCGATGCGCGCCTTTCAAGTTGGCGCGATCGCGCGCTTTTGGATTCCCTGAGGACCACCAGGATGGATGAAGTGATCAAGGCGAAGCGCCAACAACAGAACGCGGGAGCACACCTGCGCGCGATTACGATCCGTGGCGCGCGCGAGCACAACCTCAAGAACGTCGATGTCGAAATTCCGCGCGACAAGCTCGTCGTGTTCACGGGGCTGTCAGGCTCCGGCAAATCCTCCCTCGCGTTCGACACCATCTATGCCGAGGGCCAGCGCCGCTACGTCGAATCGCTATCGGCTTATGCCCGCCAGTTCCTGGAGATGATGCAGAAGCCCGACGTCGACCAGATCGACGGCCTGTCGCCGGCGATCTCGATCGAGCAGAAGACGACATCGAAAAACCCGCGCTCCACCGTCGGCACGGTGACCGAAATCTACGACTATATGCGCCTGCTGTGGGCGCGCGTCGGCGTGCCCTATTCGCCCGCCACCGGCCTGCCGATCGAGAGCCAGACCGTCTCGCAGATGGTCGACCGCGTGCTGGCGCTGCCGGAGGGCTCCCGGCTCTATCTGCTCGCGCCGGTCGTGCGCGGCCGCAAGGGCGAGTACCGCAAAGAGCTCGCCGAATGGCTCAAGAAGGGCTTTCAGCGCGTCAAGATCGACAGCGCCTTCCATGAGCTCGCGGAAGCCCCTGTGCTCGACAAGAAATTCCCGCACGACATCGACGTCGTCGTCGACCGCATCGTGGTGCGCCCCGACATCGGCCAACGCCTCGCCGAAAGCTTCGAGACCGCGCTGAAGCTCGCCGAGGGCCTCGCCGTCATCGAATTCGCGGACGCGCCGGCTGCGACAGCACCCGCGGAAGAGAAAAAGAAGACCGCAAAGATCCACGACAAGAGCGGACCCGAGCGTATGCTGTTCTCGGAAAAGTTCGCCTGTCCGGTCTCCGGCTTCACCATCCCCGAGATCGAGCCCCGGCTGTTCTCGTTCAACAATCCCTATGGCGCCTGCCCCGCCTGCGGTGGCCTCGGCGTCGAGCAGCATGTCGACGAGGACCTCGTCATCCCCGACAAGGAGCTCGCCATCGGCAAGGGCGCGATCGCGCCCTGGGCCAAGTCCTCGTCGCCCTATTACATTCAGACGCTGACGGCGCTCGGCAAGCATTACAAGTTCACGCTGACCACCAAATGGAAGGATCTGCCCAAGAAGACGCAGAACGCGATCCTGCATGGCTCCGGAGAGGACGAGATCAAGTTCTCCTACGAGGACGGCGTCCGCTCCTACGACACCAAGAAGCCGTTCGAGGGCGTCATCACCAACATCAACCGCCGCTATCGCGAGACCGAGAGCGAGTGGGCGCGCGAGGAGCTCGCGAAGTATTTCCACGACGTGCCCTGCGAGGCGTGCCACGGCTTTCGGCTCAAGCCCGAGGCGCTCTGCGTCAAGATCGGCGGCAAGCATATCGGCGACATCTCCGAGATGTCGGTGAAGGGCGCCGGCGCGTGGTTCGAGACCGTGCCGGATGCGCTGAACACCCAGCAGAACGAGATCGCCGGCCGCATCCTCAAGGAGATCCGCGAGCGCCTCACCTTCCTGCTCGACGTCGGCCTCAACTACCTCACGCTCTCCCGCTCCTCCGGCACGCTCTCCGGCGGCGAGAGCCAGCGCATCCGCTTGGCTTCGCAGATCGGCTCGGGGCTAACAGGCGTGCTCTATGTGCTGGACGAGCCCTCGATCGGCCTGCACCAGCGCGACAACGCGCGCCTGCTCGATACCCTCAAGAGACTTCGTGACCTCGGCAACACCGTGATCGTGGTCGAGCATGACGAGGACGCGATCCTGCTCGCCGACCACGTCCTCGACATCGGCCCCGGTGCCGGCATGCATGGCGGCAACATCATCGCCGAAGGCACGCCCGCCGAGATCATGCGCAACCCGAATTCGCTGACCGGCAAATATCTCACGGGCGAGCTCGAGGTCGAGGTGCCGGAGCGGCGTCCGCCGAACCATCGTCGCACCATCAAGGTGGTCAACGCGCGCGGCAATAACCTCAAGAACGTCACGGCCGAAATTCCGCTCGGCCTGTTCACCTGCGTCACCGGCGTCTCCGGCGGCGGCAAGTCGACGCTGCTGATCGACACGCTCTACAAGGCGATCGCCCGCAAGCTGAACAACGCCAGCGAGGGCGCAGCGCCGCACGACCGCATCGAAGGTCTCGAGCACATCGACAAGATCATCGACATCGACCAGTCGCCGATCGGCCGCACGCCACGTTCCAACCCCGCGACCTACACCGGCGCCTTCACGCCGATCCGCGAATGGTTCGCCGGCCTGCCCGAGTCGAAGGCGCGCGGCTACGAACCCGGCCGCTTCTCCTTCAACGTCAAGGGCGGCCGCTGCGAGGCCTGCCAGGGCGACGGCGTCATCAAGATCGAGATGCACTTTCTGCCCGACGTCTACGTCACCTGCGACGTCTGCAAGGGCAAGCGCTACAACCGCGAGACGTTGGAGGTCCTGTTCAAGGGCAAGAGCATCGCCGACGTGCTCGACATGACCGTCGAGGAAGCCGCCGAGTTCTTCAAGGCGGTGCCACGCGTGCGCGAGACGTTCCAGACGCTGCATCGCGTCGGCCTCGACTACATCCATGTCGGCCAGCAGGCCACGACGCTGTCCGGCGGCGAAGCCCAGCGCGTCAAGCTCGCCAAGGAGCTGTCAAAGCGCGCCACCGGCCGCACGCTCTACATCCTGGACGAGCCGACCACCGGCCTGCATTTCCACGACGTCAAGAAGCTCCTGGAGGTGCTGCACGAGCTGGTCGCGCAGGGCAACACGGTCGTCGTCATCGAGCACAATCTCGAAGTCATCAAGACCGCCGACTGGGTCATCGACCTCGGCCCCGAAGGCGGCGACGGCGGCGGCGAGATCGTCGCCTGGGGCCCCCCGGAAGACATCGCGAAAGCGCCGCGGAGCTACACGGGGAAGTTTTTAGCACCGGTGCTGGCGAAGGCGCGGAAGCCGAAGCGGAGACGCGCGGCGAGCGAGGCGGCGGAGTAGGTTACGCAGCGGGAGCGTGCCGACACATTGTCTGAGGGAGGTCGCTTTTGCCTGCAGGACTTCTGCAAACCTATCGTGCGTTCGCCCACAATAATGCTTGGGCGAACCACCGGCTGCTCACTGCTTGCGCCGCGCTGTCTCAGGCTGACTTCGAAGCCGCACGAACCGGCTTCTTTCCAAGCCTGCAGCGCACGCTCAACCACATCCATGTCATAGACCTCTTCTATGTCGATGCGCTGGAGGGCGGATGGCTGGGACCGGCGGCTTGGAAGAACCAGGTGCCCCACCTTTCACTTGCCGCGCTGAAGCCCGAGCAAGCCGCGATCGACAAGCGCTTGATTGCCGTCTGCGATGGACTGACGCCCGAGCTTCTCGACGGTCTCGTGCGGATCAACCGCGACACCCGCGTGCAGATCGAACGTCGCGACCGGCTGCTCATGCATCTGTTCCAGCATCAAATTCATCATCGCGGACAAGCCCACGCGATGCTGTCCGAAACGCACGTTACCCCGCCCAGCTAGACGAGTTCTTCGCCGAGGGAGAGGCGCCGCTCAGGGCCACCGAATTCGACCAACTCGGATGGACCGAGGAAGCGGTGTGGAAAGCCTAGCGGTGTAGCTTCGTCTCCATGCCCTACTCCCTCGCCATCTTCGATCTCGACGGCACGCTGGCTGACAGCTTCCCGTGGTTCCTGCGCACCATCAACGACGTCGCCGACCGCTTCGGCTTCCGCCGCGTCGCCGATGAGGATGTCGAGGGGCTGCGGCATGCTTCGTCGCGCGAGATTCTCAGCCAGCTCGAGGTGCCCTTGTGGAAGCTGCCGGCGATCGCGCGGCATGCGCGGCGGCTGAAGGCTGAGGCGGCCGCCGAGATTTCGCTGTTTTCGGGCGTCGAGACGATGCTGAAAACACTGGCCGGTAACGGCGTGCAGCTCGCACTGGTGACATCGGACAGCGAAGCGAATGCGCGCGAAAAACTCGGCGAGGCCGCCGCGCTGTTCGCGCATTTCGACTGCGCCGCGTCGATCTTTGGCAAGCCTTCGAAATTCCGACGGGTCATCCGCCGCGCCGGCGTGGAGCCGGGCAAGGTCATCGCGATCGGCGACGAGGTGCGCGATATCGAGGCGGCGCGGGCCGTGGGGATCGCCTGCGGCGCGGTGGGCTGGGGTTATGCGGCGCCGGCGGCGCTGCGGGCGCAGGCGCCGGATCACATGTTTGAGCAGATGGATGAGATTGTATGGACGCTGTGCCCCGGTGCAGTAGCCCGGATGAGCGAAGCGATATCCGGGAACGGCGGTGGATGAGGAGAGCCTGTCCCGCAAGTCGCTCCGCTCATGCGGGCTACGACGCCCCTACTCCGTCCTGCGCAAAAACGCCCCGAACGCGCGCGGGCCGTCGCCGGTCTTGACTTCGCCGATCACCTTTAGCTCGACCGCGTCGATGATGTCGAGCGTGTTGCTCTCCCAGCAGGCGACGATGATGCGCTTGCCGTCGGCGGTCGCGGCGATGCCTTCGGGATAATCGCCGACATTGATGCGTTTGATCGGCTTCAAGGTCGCCAGATCGAACACGCTGACAGTGCCGCCATATTGGTCGGTGACGAAGCCGCGGCCCTGCGCCAGCGCCACCGCATAGGGGCGCATCCCGACCGGCACGCGGCCGGTCTCGGACCCAGCGGCGATGTCGATCACGGAGACGTCGTTGGAGCCGACATTGGCGGTGTAGGCCCGCTTGCCTTCGGCATCGATGGTGACGCCGAACGGACGGGTGCCGACCTTGATGGTCGCCTTGCGCTGGCGGGTCGCGATGTCCACCACCGAGACGCTGTCGTCGTCGCGGTCGGCCGAGAGCAGCAGCTTGCCGTCTGGCGTCACTGCGAGCCCCGACGGCGAGGCGCCGACCGCGATGCTGGCCGTGACGCTGCGGCTCGCAGCGTCGATCACCCGCACGGCGGCTGCGTACCAGTCCGCGACATAGACGGTGCGGCCATCCGGCGCGACGGCAATGCCAAGCGGCCCGCCGCCGACCTCGATCCGCCCTGCAATCTGCCGCGTTGCTGCGTCCACCACCGTTACGGCCTTGGCGTCCGGGCTCGTGACATAGGCAAAGCGCCCGTCCGCGCTAACGGCCACGCCCGCCGGCTTGCCGCCGATCGGGATGGTCGCGACGCTGCGCGCGGTGGCGAGGTCCACCACCATCAAATCGTCGCTGAGCTGGTTGGTCACGAACGCCTCGTCGGCGCACGCGCTGCCGAGAGCGGCACGGTAAAGGCTGGCAGCGAGCGCCGCCAGGACCAACGCCCGCACGGTCAGCTTCCGCTCTCGATCTTCTTCTTCAACGACTCGAGGCCGGCCTTGTAGAGCCCGCTCACCGCAGTCTTAGCCGCCTCGTCGCTCAGCTCCGGCGGCGGATCGTTGTTGGGAAAGCCGCGGTAGAACGCGCCGGCCCATTCCAGGGTCGAGGCCTTGCCGTCGGCGCTCGGCGTGACGGTGAGCGTCGAGGAATAATTGGTGACCGGCAGCACCTTCACGTCCACATTGGTGATCCGGTAGGAATAGCTCATCGCGGCGGCGTCAAACTTGTAGAGCTCTTCGTCGACGGTCGCGCCTCCCGTCAGCGTCAGCTTCCGCGTCGCGCCGATCTCGTTGCCCTTCTCGCCCTCGGTCTTGGCAACAGGCGGCAGCCAGCTCATGTCCTGGAAATTGCCCATTGCGGCCCACACCTTGGCCGGGGCGGCGGTGATCTCGATGGATTCGCGGACCTTCTGCCGGGTCGGCCCGTGGGCCCAGGCCGATGTCGAAGCCGGGCCAAACGCCGCCGTCAAAGCTGCCGCGCCCGCAGCAGTCAGTACTACGCCCAAGACCGTGCGGCGTCCAATCGTCACCCTCATCTCGTTTCCTCATGCGTCTCATTGATCATGCGCGACTTGATGCGCGCTGGGATCATGGTAGCGCATTTTGCGGCCGAGGGGAGACCCGTTCGTGGCCACGTTGCGGCAGGCGTCCGCGCGCCCCACAACCCCTTGCCGCCCGGCGGGCAAAACACCCGATAAGCGGGTCAACCACGATCGGCAAAAATATTTCTCTTTATCCGTATTTCGGATTATCGTATAGAAAGCCATCCCAACCCGGCCGAGGGGCGGATCGCGATCGTCACGAACGCGGGATGGGACGTAGTGGACGTGGGCCACACCGGCGCGAAGGCTTCGCAGGGCGGGCAACCGTGAACGAAGGCGTCGCGCACACGACCGGTGTGATCCGCGTACGGCAAAATCGTGTGGTCCTGACGCCCGGGGTCTGTGCGTCAAGTCTTGTGGTGATGGGGGCGGCCCGACCGGGCATCCGCATCAGCCATCCGCAAGGCGACGGGGGCAATAGTGCATCGCTCCCCGGGGAGATCACGACATAAGCCGTAAAACCACTGCGCAGGGAAGGCCGTGTGTTGGGCTTCACCTGTATGCCGCTGTGCAGCCTCTTGTAGCGCAACCTTCGCACAGTGGACCGTGGGTGCCAGCCGGCACCCGGCCTTCCCTGCGCCCTCGGCATTTTTGGGGGCAAAGAATGCCGCAAAGCTCGGGCCGCACAGGCCGCGAGAAGGCGAAGGTGCGCGGACTCTGTGGATTGAAATACGAAGATGGATTTTGGGCGCGTGCCCCGGACGCGGCGCAACGCCCCTTCGGCGGTGCGCCGCAGAGCCGGGGCCCACGCAGCGGCAAATGCACGGCTTCTGGGTCCCCGCTCTACGCCGCAACGCTTACGCGTTGCAGCTTGTCCGGGACACGAGCGTGGAACTTTATCTGGCGCGCTGGCGACCGCAACATGCCAAGCACGAAAGCCTCGCGAAAGCTGCATCTGGGAAACAGACAGAAACAAACGGCAACAAAACTCGTCATGCAGCATCGGACGCAAATTGTAACCTCAGCTTGTCAAACGGAATCGTCCTGGGAAGACGCAGCTCAGACAGTTTGCCGGCATGAGGCCAGCCCCACCTCACGACCCCGCAATGATTGACGGACGTCCGGGACCGCAAGAGCCGCGAGGAGTGCGCGATGGTATCAACCTATTTCAGCTACAGCTACATCACGCGCAATCTCAAGCAATCCCTGACGCGGGTCGAACAGCAACAGGACGTGGCGCGAGAAGCCGCCTATTACAAAGCCCACATCGGCAAGGTGAAGTCCGTCGACGACTTCATGAAAGACTATCGCCTTTATCATTATGCAACGAAGGCATACGGCCTCGAAGACATGGCCTACGCCAAAGCGTTCATGAAAAAGGTGCTGGAGAGCGACCTTTCCGACGCAAACAGCTTTGTCAACAAGCTGGTCGACAAGCGCTACCGCGAGTTCGCCGCGGCATTTTCCTTCAATGGCAGTGCAACGCCGGTTGCGCAATCGGAGAACCAGACCGACGAGATGATCGGCCTGTACACGGCGACCAGGAAGAGCCAGGTCGATGCACTTGCCGGCGACTCGAATTATTACAGTGCCGAAATCGGCAACATCAGCAGTTCAGACCAGCTCCTGAACAACGACCGTCTTCGCAACTACGTCTATTCGGCGTACGGGATCGATCAAAGCAAGTGGTCGCGTGACACGATAAGCCAGGTCTTGCGCAGCGATCCATCCGATCCCAACAGCTACGTCAACACCACTTTCGCTTCTCAGTTGAGTGGCCTCAACGCCGATCTTGCTCAAGCCCGATCGGATGTCACCGCGGCCAATTCAAGGATCGCCGACTACACCGCCCAATTATCGCAACCGGGCGCGAATGTGACCCAGTTGAACGTGCAGATCCTGGTCGAAAAGCATCATTTGGAGTCATATGCGAGCAGCATTTCCAGCCTCAGCGACCAGATAGGATCGATTGGCGGGTTCGTCGACCTGGCTGGTGCGTTCGAGTTTTCCTCCGACGGGTCGCTTCCGTCAGGCGTGTCGGCGCAGACTGCTGCAAATGTCACGATCACGAAACAGAGGTTCGACGACAGCAAGTCCGCCGTCTATTCGGCGGCAAGCCCATTGAACGAAGCCTTTGCAATCAGGCAATTCAGAACCGCCATCCTCAAGATCAATTCAGTCCAGGCGTTCGTATCAACACCGGGCGTTTATGATTTTGCGCTGGGAGCCGTCGGCCTCGATCCCGCAAACGTGTCGCCGGCAACTGTCAAGGCCGTGCTCGAAAGCGACATCAACGACCCCAAAAGCTACGTCTATACCCTCAAGGACAATCGATATCTGGAGCTGGCCCGCGCCTTCAACTTCGACGCAAAGGGCAATCTGACCACCCCCTTGGTGGCTCAGGACTCGGCTGAAGTCCTCCAGATCGCGAAGGACTACGTCATTGGAGCGGTGAAGAGCGCCAGCACGGCAACGCCCCAGCAGCAGGCCGCAGTTCGGGCCCAGGCCACGAAGGATGCGTCGGAATATCAGCAGGCCATCGCCGGCATCGACAGTGTTTCCGATCTTCTCGCAAACAGGCCGATGGTCGATTTCATTCTCCTGGCCAAGGGTCTGGATCCCAGGAAGGTCAGCACCGAATTTCTCAAGAAGATCTTCAGCTCCGATCTGAACGATCCAAAGAGCTTCGCGAACGCCGAGAGCGATCCTCGCTTTGCCGAAATCGCGGCGTCGTTCAATTTCGACAGTAAGGGCAACGTCGCGCGTCTTCCGATGATGGGTCCGCAGAAGCGGGATCAGTTTCGGGAAACACAAGCGAACTATGTCGAGCAAAGCCTGGAGCAGC
Source organism: Bradyrhizobium sp. MI1.3 (assembly GCF_055811695.1). Taxonomy (NCBI): domain Bacteria; kingdom Pseudomonadati; phylum Pseudomonadota; class Alphaproteobacteria; order Hyphomicrobiales; family Nitrobacteraceae; genus Bradyrhizobium; species Bradyrhizobium sp. MI1.3. Next base: position 188,001 of record NZ_JBVVPQ010000004.1, read on the forward strand.
AGCAAGGCGATGCGAATCCCGGCGTGCGCCTGGCGCTCTATTTCCAGCGAAAGGCGGGGGACATCACATCCGCGTACGACATCCTTGCCGACAAGGCTCTTTCGGAGGTGTTTAGGACCACCTTCGATCTGCCTGACTCGATGGCGGCGATGCCGATCGACCAGCAGGCCAAGTTCGTGGACAGATTCATGAAGATCAAGGACCTGTCCGATCCCGCGAAGGTTACAAAGCTGCTGAACCGTTTCTCCGCCATGTATGACATCAGAAACAGCCAGAGCACCGGTCAGGGTCAATCCCCCCTGCTCAACCTCTTTCAGGGATCCGGTTCGGGGATCAGTGACTCCACATACCTGGCCATTGCCAAGCTACGCACCCACTGACGATCGCCGCCGGGACTAGTCCAACACCTCGAGCACCAGCTCCATGGTCATGAGCACGGGATTGTCGCCACGGACCAGACGGCCCTCCGCCATGCCGCCGGTGTAGTCGATCAAGGCGACGTCGAGTGCGGCTTCGAGCGCGCCGGAGGAGCCGGCCGCAATCGTGCCGCCGGTGACCGCAAGCTCGGTCGCGAAGGGCTCGGTCACGCCGCCATGGCTGAAGCGGGCGCCGATGGTCGAGCCGACGCCGCCGTGGATCCTGGCGCGCGCGATGCCTTGCGTGCGGCAGAAGTCTTCGAGACAGAAGGCGAAATCCTGATTGGGGCGCAGCCGCAGCGCGAAAGCGCGGCTGGTCGTGCGTGCGCCGGTGCTCGCAGCCGGCACCGGCCCGAACAGCTTGAAGTTGGTCTCGGGATCGGGCTCGGCGGCAAACATCGCACCATCGATGCCGAAGGCCTCGACCTCGAACGGCTCGGCGACGTCAGTCTCGTCCGGCAGCATGTGGCCGCCACTGTCGCGGCCATCGGGCTCCGTCCACAGCCCATGGCAATGAAAGAACGGCGCGCCATCGCGCGTGCCCAGCGTCATGCTGCCGAGCCTGGTGCGCGTCACGCCGCCCGGCCGGAAAGTGTCGCTATAGAACGCGGCGTTCTCGCTGGTCTTCGACAGCGCCGGCATGACATAGGCGAACGGCCCGAGCGCGCCGCGCCCGAAGCTGAGCACGCCGCCGGCGAATCCCTCCGCGGCAAAACCGCGGCGCGCCGCCTCCAACAGCGGCAGACCTGCTCGAAGCGTGAAGGAGAAAGCGCTTCCCCTCGCCGCCACCCATTGGATGCGTTCGGCGACCGGCGCGCCGGGCTGCTTGATGCTGCGCATGGCTTTCGCTCAGCCCGCCCGCGTCTTGTCGAGATCGAGCAGCCCGCGCGCCTCGAGCTCGTCGCGAACCATCCGTTTGGGAATCTTGCCGTAGCCGGATTTCGGCAAGGCCTCCCAGAAGAAGAACCGCTTCGGCATCTTGTAGCGCGGCACCTTGGGGCTGAGGAATGCCGCCATCTCCGCTTCGCTCACCGGCTTTGCGCCTTCGCGGGCGACGCAGACGGCAACGCCGACCTCGCCCCAGGTCGCATCGGGCACACCGAGCACCGCGACCTCGCCGACGCAAGGATGGGTCAGGATTTTCTCCTCGATCTCCCGTGGATAGATGTTGGAGCCGCCGGAGATGTACATGTCGGAGGCTCGTCCGGTGATGTAGACGAACCCCTCCTCGTCCATGTGGCCGAGATCGCCAGTGCGGAACCAGCCATTGCGGAACGCCTTCGCATTGGCTTCGGGATTGTCGTAGTAGCCGGCAAGCACGGCGGGGCCGATCACGCAGATCTCCCCGCTCTGGTTGGCGCCGAGTTCGCGGCCCTCGTCGTCCTGGATCGAGACCTGCATGCCGGTACGCTCGAAGCCACAGGTGCCGATCTTCGCGTGCGGCCCGTCCTCGGGATCATGCAGCGCCGCCGGCAGCACGGTGATGTTGCCGGTCACCTCGCCGAGACCGAAATACTGCACGATGACCTTGCCGAGCTTCCTCAGCGCAGCCTTCTGGTCCTCGCGATACATAGGCGCACCCGCATAGATCACCTGGCGCAGCGAGGAATGGTCGTATTTGTCGGCGGCGGGATGCTCGACCATCATCTTCAGAATGGTCGGCACCACGAAGAGATTGCTGACCCGATGCGTCTCGATCAGGCGGAACGCCTCGTCGATATCGAATTTCTCCGTCGGGAGCAGCACGGTGCAAACGCCACGCGCGGTCTGAACCAGCTGATGCACGCCGGCGCCATGCGACAGCGGCGCCACCACCAGCGAAGCATCCGCTTCGGTGACGCCGGGCGTGAGATCGGCGAGATGGTTGGTGACGACAAAACCCATCTGCCCGTGGGTGAGCACCGCAGCCTTGGAGCGGCCGGTGGTCCCCGACGTGAAGAAGAACCAGCAGGGATCGTCGTGCTCGACCGCGACGTTCTCGACCACGCTGCCAGCGCGCGACGCGACGGCATCCGCAACCGACGTCTCGGCAAATGGCGCCCGACCGTCGATGCTCCAGGTGAATTCCAGCGCGCCACCGCTCACGGCCGCGGCGTGTTCAGGAAAATCGACGTGGCACAGAAACGCCTTCGCGCCGGAGGCCTGCGCAAGATAAGTCACCTCGTCCGGCATCAGTCGGAAATTGGTGGGTACCCAGACCGCGCCGAGCCGGAACGCCGCGAACATCGAGAAGAACATCTCGTCGCCGTTCTTGGAATGGACGAGAATGCGGTCGCCCTTCGCGATGCCCCGCGCAGCGAGCGCCGCCGCCAGCGCCGAGACCTGCGCGTCGATCTCCCGCCAGGTCCAGGATCTGTCACCCCAGACGAAACCGGGACGCGCCCTATGCCGCCGCGCATTCTGGGTCAGCATGTGAGCGAGATTCATGACGCGGCGGGACATGCGCAGGGGCTGCATCGGGCTTCCTCTTCGGCGGCGGACGGCACGCAAGCCGCCCGCTCATTGCAGCCCATTTATCGCCATCGCCACGACCCCTGCAAGGCTGCCGGGCGCAGCGCAGCCCATCCCACCGTTCAGGAAATTTTAAACATGATCGGCGCAACCTCGCTCAGTTCTCGCGTACAGAGTGCCGCATCATGGTCAAAGCGCCCGCCCTCCTCCTGTTGTCGTTGGCGCTTGCCGGATGTGCCGTGGGCCCACAAGCGCACCTCGCCTCCGGTCCCGCCTTCACGCCTGCGCGCTATGCCTGGGACGGCGCTGGCGAAAATCCCAATCACCCGCGCGCTCCCTCAGGACCAGCACGCACGGCCCGATCCGAGCGCAACAGCTCGCAAGCAGGGCTTAAGCCCTACTCGAAGGAATGGTGGCAGGCGCAGGACGGCATCGAGGCGGAACAGGACGCCAGGGTCAACCGTTCCCTCGTCATCTGCCAGGGATGCCTGCGCCCGCAGGCGCAGTCCGAGGATTCCAGGCTCGCCAAGGCGACCGATTGAAACATCCGGACGATCAGGACCTGGTGGAAGTCCGGCCCCGTCGTCGCGAGAAGCGACCGGGAGCTACAACGCCCCGAGCTTCCGCAATGACTCCTGTGCGGTCGGCAGGCCCGGCTTCAATTCCAGCGCCTTCCTGAAATCGGCAATCGCGCCCTGTTTGTCGCCGAGCCGCAGCTTAGCCTGTCCGCGGTTGCTCCACGAGAACACGTCGGAGGGATCGTATTGCAGCGCCTTGTCGTAGTCGGAAAGGCCGCCCTTGCTGTCGCCCTGATAGAGCCGGATCATGCCGCGATTGCGCCAACCGCGCGCGTCGGTCGGCGCAACGCGGATCGCCTCGCCATAATCGGCGGCGGCGCGATCGAGCTGCTCGCTATCGCGATAGACGTTGCCGCGATCGATATAGGCGAGCAGATCGGGCGCAAGCTTGATCCGCGTGGTATAGTCGGCGATGGCGTGCGCCATGTCGCGCCTGCGGTAAGACACCAACGCACGATTGGCGTAGGCCATGGCGTATTTGGGATCGCGCTTGATCGCGGCGTCAAAGTCCGCGAACGCACCGTCGAGATCGCCCTTGTTGAAACGCGACTCGCCGCGATTGCTGTAGGCCAGCGCCAGCGACGGATCGAGCTTGATGGCCAAGTCGTAATCGGCGATGGCGCGATCATAGTCGCGCTTGAAACTGTAGACACGGCCCCGATTGTTGTAGGCGCAGGCATAGCCGGGGTCGCGCCTGACCGCATCGTCGAGATCGGACAGCGCCGCGTCGAGCTCGCGCTTCTCCGTCAGACCATGACCGCGATTGCAATAAGCGCCGGCGAGCCGAGGTCCGGTTTCGCTCTTGGTATCGATCACGGTCGAGCAAGCCTTGATCCGCTCGTCCGGCGTGCTGGCCAATCCGACGCAGGCCTCCCAGGCCGGACCGCCTGCCGCGGACGCCGGAGCCGGCGAGATCAGCGCGGCGAGCAGCGCCAGGAGGCTGAGCGGGACACGCATTTTCCGGATATCTCCCCTGCGGCAATCCCTCTTGGTCGCACCTTGGCAAGGGCCGGTTCAGGCGCCTAGATCGGAGGCAAGCAGCAGGTCGGAAGGATTTTGCATGGCGCCATCGGTACGGGACAACAAGGACAAAAGCCGCTTCGAGCTCGATGTCGGCAGCGAAATCGCCTTCGCCAATTACCGGCTGACGCCGTCGGCGGTGATCATCACCCACACCGAGACGCCGCGCGCGCTACGCGGCCGCGGCATCGGCTCCGAGCTGGTCAAGGGCGCGCTGGGATTGATCCGCCGCGACGGCAAGAAGGTGATCGCCGGTTGCGGATTCGTCGTCGACTATCTCGACAGGCATCCGGAAGATGCGGATCTCGTCGCCTGAATGCAAAAGGGCCCGCGCGATCGCGGGCCCTTGGGTTACGACCGGGCGACCGGTCAGTGCTTGATCTCCGGCGGCAGCTTGCCGCCATTGGCGGCGAGCTTGGACATCACCTGCTTGTGCAGCCAGACGTTCATGGTCGCGGAATCGTTGGTGTCGCCGCTGTAGCCAAGCTCCTTGGCGAGGTCCTTGCGCGCGGCGAGGCTGGAATCGATGTCGAGCGCCTTCATGAGGTCGACGATCGAGGTACGCCATTCCAGCTTCTCGCCCTTGTGCGCGGCGGCCGCCGCGTCGACGATCGAGGCAACGTCCACCGTCGCCGCGGGCGCCGATCCGCCCGGCGCGGCCCCTGCGGGCGCGCTGCCCGACGGTGCGCTGCCTGCGGGCGCGGCGGAAGCTGGCTGGCTACCGAAGATCGCGCCCATAATTTTCCCGAAAATGCTCATGTCTGCTCCCCGAAAAGGACCCGCTGGAGGGCCTTGAGTGGCACTTATAGACCAAGTTGCGTCGTTGCGCCCGCAAAGTTCCGCGGACCAGCACGCAGCATCAGCTTATCTGCGGCGAAATGACGACCGAACGACATCATCGGGGTTGCGCTGCGGCATCGAATCTCACCCAAGCGTGAGGGACAGGACTCGCAAATGGGCGTAGGCTTGACGTTCAGTTAGCGATGCCATCCGGAATTCGCGTCTGGTTGGGGATCGTGAAACTTAGAATAGCGGCCGCTTGCGCCGTTTGCTGGCGCCAGATGCGGCTGCATGGCAAGGGAGCTAGCGACCATGGCCACACTCTACCAGGGCAATGTCCCCACCTTGGCCCAGACCGCAGAAGCGGCTGGACCGGTGATCCGAACCATCCAACTCTCCGATCTGCACGATGCGCTCAAGCGCGGCTGGGACGATTTCAAGGCGGTGCCGAGCCACGCCATCATCCTCTGCGTGATCTATCCTGTGCTGGGCCTCGTGCTTGCCCGCGTGGTGATGGGCTATTCAGTGCTGCCGTTGTTATTTCCGCTGGCCGCTGGCTTCGCGCTGATCGGCCCGTTCGCTGCTCTCGGTCTCTACGAGCTCTCCAGCCGGCGCGAGCGCCATGAGGAGGCCAGCGCCTGGGATGCCATGGAGGTGCTGCGTTCGCCCTCCTTCGGCGCGATGCTCGGTCTCGGCGCGCTGCTGCTGGCCCTGTTCGTGACCTGGGTTGCGACCGCGCAGGCGATCTACGTTGCCGCTTTCGGCTATGAAGGCGCATCCGGGATCTCGGATTTTCTGACGCGCGTGCTCACGAGCCGGCAAGGCTGGTGGCTGATCGTGGTCGGCTGCGGCACCGGCTTCCTGTTCGCCCTTGCCGCGCTCTGCATCAGCGCCGTGTCGTTCCCGCTGATGCTCGACCGCCATGCCGGCGCGTTCGAGGCAATGGTGACGTCGCTGCGCGTTGTCGCGAAGAACCCGGTGCCGATGGCGGCCTGGGGCCTGATCGTGGCCGTCCTGCTGGCGCTGGGCACGATTCCCGCCTTCCTCGGCCTTGCCGTAGTGGTCCCCGTGCTCGGCCATGCCACCTGGCATCTCTATCGCAAGGTAATCGCAGCCGATCCGGGCGCGCGTCCGGTGCCGCCTCCGCCGCATCGTCCACGCAAGCCGGCCGCCGACTTTCCCGCCAACCTCTTCCCCTGGCGCAATCGGACCGACGGCTGACGATATCGTGACATGCGATCCTGCTCCGGTGCGGGCAGGATCGCGCACTGTCATACGCCTTGCTTTGGCCGCGGTTTCCATCGAGATTGCACCCGCCGTTCAGATCACTTCACGGAATTTATTTGCTCGAATGACCCCGACGATTTCTCGTCTCGCCCTCGCAGCCTTAGCCCTCACCGCGTCCATCCTATCCGCCCAGCCAGCGCTCGCCGCTGTTGCCTGCGGTTCGGGCAATTTCGACGCGTGGCTTGCAGACTTCAAAACGGACGCCGCGGCCAAAGGCGTCTCGCAACAAGCCATTTCCGCCGGGCTCGCCGGTGTGACGCTCGATCAGAACGTGCTCAACCGCGATCGCTCGCAGAAGGTCTTCAGCCAGACCTTCGAGGAGTTTTCCGGCCGCATGGTGCCGCCGCGCCTGACGCGCGGCTCCAACATGATGAAGCAATACGGCTCGGTGTTGTCGCGTATCGAGCAGACCTACGGCGTGCCTGGCGAGGTGCTGGTTGCGATCTGGGGTCTCGAGACCGATTTCGGCGTCAATACCGGCAAGTTCGCAACCATCCGCTCGCTGGCGACGCTGGCCTATGACTGCCGGCGCTCCGAGCAGTTTCGCGCCGAGCTGTTGGATGCGCTCCGCATCGTCCAGCGCGGTGACCTCGCACCGGCCGACATGAAAGGCGCCTGGGCCGGCGAGCTCGGACAGACCCAGTTCATGCCGTCGTCATGGATGAAATACGCTGTCGATTTCGACGGCAATGGCAAGCGCGATCTCCTGCACAACGCCCCCGACGTGCTCGCCTCCACCGCGAACTATCTCGCCGGTTATGGCTGGCAAAAGGGTAAGGATTGGCAGCCGGGCAGTCCGAATTTCGCGGTGCTACAGCAGTGGAACAAGAGCGAGGTCTACTCGAAGACTGTCGCTTATTTCGCCACCCAGCTCGCGCGCGCCCCTTAGAAGCCCCACGGTTCGGCGTGTGTGGACTGCACCAGCGCCGCGTTATGTCGATCCGCCAGGGTTTAGTCGCACCGCTGGCCCAGGGCTGGCAAAAGTGTACCCTCTCGCTTGTTAATGAATCTTAGTTCACTCTTAATGCTCGATCATCATGCGATTCGCGCATGCGAGACTTGGGTATAGAAGCTATTCGATCAACTTGCGGACGACCGCGAAGCAACCTATTTGGCCCTGAGTGGAACCGCCTCATCTGCGGTAAATCCGTGAATTCACGGGCATTTTCAGCACCCTTTTTCCCGTTCCGCCTACCCTTTGGGCGGGAGTGCTCCTGGGTTAATCGACCGTTACCAATGCCATGCACCCAGCGCTTAGCTGCATCGCAACATCGGAACTTTCGCACTGCACCACTCTCACTTATATTCATTTCAACGATGAGGCTCGGGCAAGAGCTGAATCGAACTACAGGAGACTACCAATGCTGCTCTCGCTCATCCGCATGATCCAGGCTTTCCGGGACTATCAGCGCAATGTTGCCGAGCTGTCCCAGCTTAGCGATCGCGAACTGGCCGATATCGGCCTCGATCGCTCGGACATCCCGCGCGTTGCCGCCGGTCAGTATCAGGGCTGATATCGTTCAGCCCTAACCGGACGAACCGATAGCGCCCGCCTTGTGCGGGCGTTGTCGCATCCGGAGGCAGAAAACTCGATCTCGGCGATTCCACTGACCGCCGAAAAGCGCTACCTGTCCGCCCCATGACAGGACCCCAATCAAATACCGTGCACGTCATCGGCGCAGGCCTTGCCGGCTCCGAAGCCGCCTGGCAGGTGGCCAAATCCGGCGTGCCCGTGGTGCTGCACGAGATGCGGCCGACCCGCATGACCGAGGCACATCGCACCGACGGGCTTGCCGAGCTCGTCTGCTCCAATTCGTTCCGCTCGGACGATGCCGCCAACAACGCCGTCGGCCTGCTGCATGCCGAGATGCGCCGCCTCGATTCGCTGATCATGCGCGCAGCCGACGCCAACCAGGTGCCCGCCGGCGGCGCGCTGGCGGTGGACCGCGACGGCTTCTCAGCGGCCGTCACCAAGGCGCTGAACGATCATCCCCTGATCGAGATCGCCCGCGGCGAGGTCGCAGGCCTGCCGCCGGCCGATTGGAGCAACGTCATCGTTGCGACCGGCCCCCTCACTTCCGCGCCGCTGGCCGACGCGATCCGCGAGTTGACGGACGAAAACGCTCTCGCCTTCTTCGACGCGATCGCGCCGATCGTGCACCGCGAATCCATCGACATGTCGGTGGCCTGGTTCCAGTCGCGCTACGACAAGGTCGGTCCCGGCGGCACCGGCGCCGACTACATCAACTGCCCGATGACCAAGGAGCAGTATGACGGCTTCGTCGCAGCGCTGGTCGCCGGCGAGAAGACTGAGTTCAAGGAATGGGAGACCAACACGCCCTATTTCGACGGCTGCCTGCCGATCGAGGTCATGGCGGAACGCGGCCCCGAGACCCTCCGCCACGGGCCGATGAAGCCGGTCGGCCTCACCAATCCGCACGATCCCAGCACCAAGGCCTACGCGATCGTGCAGCTGCGCCAGGACAACAAGCTCGGCACGCTCTACAACATCGTCGGCTTCCAGACGAAGCTGAAATACGGCGAGCAGCAACGCATCTTCCGCACCATTCCGGGGCTGGAGAAGGCCGAATTTGCCCGCCTCGGCGGCCTGCATCGCAACACCTTTCTCAACTCGCCAAAGCTGCTCGACGGCCAGTTGCGCCTGCGCGCGCAGCCGCGGCTGCGCTTTGCCGGCCAGATGACGGGCTGCGAAGGCTATGTGGAATCCGCCAGCGTCGGCCTGATTGCCGGCCTCTATGCGGCAGCGGACGTGCGCGGCGAGACGCTTGCGGGTCCGCCTGTCACGACGGCGCTCGGATCCCTGCTCGGCCACATCACCGGCGGCCATATCGAGACCCTCGAGCCCGGCACGCGCTCGTTCCAGCCGATGAACATCAATTTCGGCCTATTCCCACCGCTCGCCAGCCCACCGACCAAGAAGCCCGACGGAAGCCGGCTGCGTGGGAACGAGAAGACGGTGGCCAAAAAGCAGGCGATGAGCGCGCTGGCGCTCGCCGATCTCGATCGCTGGATCGCCGATCACCTGCGCATTGCCGCCGCGGCGTGAGTTTTCGATGAACCTTCCTAAAGACGACGCCGCAACACTCTCGGCGCGCTGGACCGAGGGCGTGCTGCTCAAGCGCGACGTGTTCTCGACCGTCGAGCGCGGCCGATTCCGCGACGATGACGGCGAGGTCGACGCGGTGCTGCGCCGCCTGGACGAGGTGCCGTGGTGGTCATTCCTTTTGGCGCGCCATCTGTTCGCCCGCGAGACGCATGCGCTGGCACTCGCCAAGGGACTCGATGTCGGCCCGGAGCTGCTGTGGGCCGGACGCCGCGCGCTGGTGCGCAGCTTCGTCGATGGTGTCGCACTGCATCTGGCGAAACCGCATGGCGACCTCGCTTATTTTCGCTCGGCGAAGGCCGCGCTGCGACGGCTGCGCCGCGCCGGAATCTGCCACAACGATCTTGCCAAGGAACAGAACTGGCTGGTCGGCCGCGACGGTCGCGCCTATGTGACCGACTTCCAGCTCGCGGCCTGCTTCGACCGTCGCGGCCGGCTTTACCGGATCCTGGCGTATGAAGATCTCCGGCATCTGCTCAAGCACAAGCGATCCTACGCGCCCGAGGCGCTGACGCCGCGCGAGCGCAAGATCCTGGCGAAGAAGTCGTTCGCCGCCAGCCTGTGGCTCGCCACCGGCAAGAAGGTCTATCGGGCAATCACGCGCGGCCTGTTCAACTTCACCGACCGTGAAGGCGGCGGCCGAAGGCTCGTCAACGACGCGCCGGTGCTGACGGAATTGATCCGCAAGAACCCCGCCGTGCGCGACACCGCCATCGTCGCGTTTGCCGACCGCCGCTCCGGTGTCGGCCTCTATGCCTTCGTCGAAGCCGATCAGGCCGCGCTCGAAGGCCAATTGCGGAACGAACTCACCGCCGCCAAGGGGCCGAAGCCCCCGGAACACATCCAGGTCGTGCACGCACTGCCACGCAACGCCGACGGCAAGCCGCGCACGGAGATCCTGCAACTGGTCGCCATGAACCAGCTCGACCTGATCGAGCCGATGATGAAGAACGACCAGGACCGTGCTTTCCTCAAGGACATCCTGGAGCAGCGCAAGAACTTGCGCGACCGCTTCAATTTCGAGGCCGACCTGCCGGCGGGCTAGCGTGGATCACGCCTTGAAGCGTCCACATTGGCGATAGAGAAGCGATCCGATAATTCGAGCTTGGTGGGGGACTTGGCGGGGTCATGGGCACTCGGGGGACGATGATGCATCGTGTGGTAGGCGGCCTGATCGCCGGCCTTCTGCTGCTCGCCACCACGCCCGTAATGGCCGAGTCTCCCGCCGAACTGATCTCCAGCTTCCGCCTCAAGCATGGCGAGGTCCGCGTCGTCCGCGATTCGACCCTCGACCGCATCGCCATGGACCAGGCGCACGCGATGGCGACAAAGGACGACCTCAGTCACGACGCCCTCGGTCCGTTCAACCGCCGGGTCGCACCTGCCGGCGCAGGCCGCGCCGCCGAGAATATTGCCTACGGCTACGACAATTTCGAGAAGACTCTGGGGCAGTGGATCGACTCGTCCGGACACCGCAAGAACCTGCTGCTGCACAACGCTTCCCGCGTCGGGATCGCGAGCGCGAAAAACGCCAGCGGCAAGCGCACCTATTGGGCAATGGTGATCGCCGGCGACTACGAGCCGAAGGGCAAAGGCAAAGGCAAGAAAGACGGAGAGCCCCTCGTTGCGGTGAAACGCGAAGCCGTTCCTGCAAGCAAGCCGAAATCCGGCGGCTGCCACATCAAGCTGCTCGGCCTCTGCATCTGAGGCGTGACGCCGCGCCGGAAGCATTGTTGCGCGCGCTTCTCCGACCGGCCATTATGATCGCGCCGCTATCCTCAACCAACTTGGGGCGATCAATGGCCAAGAAGTACACCGCTCAATGCGCCTGTGGCGCCATCAAGTTCGAATTCAGCACCGATCCGTCCTTCATCGCCAATTGTCATTGCAACGACTGCAAGCGCGCTTCGGGCGGCGAGATGGCGACCTTCTTCGCGGTACCCGAGGACGATTTCACGCTTCTCTGCGGCAAGCCGAAGGCGTTTCACTACATCGCCAATTCCGGCAAAGGCCTGGATCGCAATTTCTGCCCGGAATGCGGTTCGCGGGTCTTTACCACTAATCTCGATAGCTTCCCCAAGACGGTCTTCGTCCAGTTGGGCAGCCTCGACCGGCCCGACCTCGTGGCACCGAAGCTCGAGATGTTCACCAAGCGTCGCATGTCGTGGAACACGCCGCTCAACCTGCCGCAGTTCGAGGAAATGCCGCACTGACGCGACGATAGTTCGAGCCGGAGATTTAGTTGATCAACATCGAGCGAATACGTGCCGACACGCCAGCCACCTCCCGGCTGGCGTACCTGCACAACGCGGGAGCTGCTCTCATGCCCGTTGCTGTCGTCGAAGCCATGAAGCAGCATATCGATCTGGAGTGCGAGATCGGAGGCTATGCGGCAGCCGATCGGGAGTCGCGCCGGCTTGATTTAGTCTACGGCTCTGTGGCCCGCCTGCTGAATGCCGCACCTGATGAGATCGCCCTCATGGAGAACGCGACGGTTGCCTGGCAGATGGCTTTCTACGCGCTTCCATTTAGCAAGGGCGACCGGATCCTGACCGCCGAGGCGGAGTACGCGGCCAACTATGTCGCTTTTCTTCAGGTCGCCAAGCGAACAGGCGCCGCGATCGACATCGTGCCGAGTGATGCCAGCGGCGAGCTCGACCTCGACGCGCTCGAACGCATGATCGACGAGCGCGTGAAGCTGATTGCGATCACCTGGGTTCCGACCAATGGCGGACTGGTCAATCCCGCAGCAGCCGTCGGCAAGATCGCGCGGGCGCACGGCATCCCCTATCTGCTCGACGCCTGCCAGGCGGTCGGACAGATGGTGGTCGACGTCGAGGCCATCGGCTGTGACATGCTGTCGGCGACGGGCCGTAAATTCCTCCGCGGCCCGCGCGGCACCGGCTTCCTGTACGTCCGCCGGGCGATGCTGCAGCGGCTCGAACCGCCGATGATCGACCACTTCGCCGCACCCTGGGTCTCCCGGGACGCTTATCGGCTGCGTGACGATGCGCGCCGTTTCGAGACCTGGGAGAACAACTACGCAGCCCGGCTTGGGCTCGGCGCGGCTGTCGACTATGCCATCGATATCGGGATAGGCCTGATCGAGCAGCGTTGCCGGATGCTGGCGGACCGCCTGAGGGGCGGCCTTGCATCCATTCGCGGCATCAGAATTCGCGACCTCGGACGCGCTCCGGGAGCCATCGTCAGCTTCACGGTGGAAGGGCACGAGGCGGAAGCGGTCGTCAGCGACGCGGCCGCAGCCGGCATTACGATCGGTGCCTCAGATCCGTCGAGCACGCGCATCGATGCCGAAATTCGCTCGCTGCCGCCGGTGGTGCGCGCCTCCCCCCACTACTACAATACGGAAGCCGAGATCGATCGGCTGATCGCCCATTTGGCGGGTTTGACGCCGCGATAGCGGCGGGCGCGCACAGCTCAGGTACAGCGCGCACTCAATCCGGATGCGCCAAGCTTCGCCATGACCTCGTCGAGATGGGCGCTGTCGCGGGTCTCGATCACCAATTGCAGCAACGTCGCCTTGGCCGGAAGATCCGAGAAGGTGCGCTGGTGCGAGACCTCGATGATATTGGCGCCGGCCTCCGCCAGCAGTGCCGCGACAGCAGCCAGTTGGCCGGGCCTGTCGGGGATGTCGAGCGACAATTGGGTGAGCCGCCCCTCGCGCGCCAACTCGCGGGTCAGGACCGATGCGATCAGCCGTGTGTCGATATTGCCGCCGCTCAGCACCAGCCCGACCTTCTGGCCGGCGAAACGGGACGGGTCGGACATCAGCGCGGCGAGGCCAGCGGCACCGGCGCCTTCCACGACCGTCTTCTCGATCGAGATCAGGGTCGCCACCGCGCGCTCGAGTTCGGCTTCGTTGACCAGCGCAATGTCGTCGACGAGGCGGCGGACGATTTCGGTTGTGATCTTGCCCGGCGTTTTCACCGCGATGCCTTCGGCGAGCGTGTCGCCACGTGCCGGCAGATTGCCGTCGTGGATGGCGTTGTACATCGAGGGGTAGAGCCAGGCCTCGACGCCGAGGATCCGCAGCGACGGCTTGATCGATTTCGCGGCAATCGCGATCCCGCTGATCAGGCCACCGCCGCCGATCGGGACGACCAGCGTATCGAGCTCCGGCACGGCCTTGAGTATTTCCAGCCCGACCGTTCCCTGCCCCGCGATGACAAGCGGATCGTCATAGGGATGGACGAAGATCATGCCGCGCGCTTCGCCGTGGCTGCGCGCATACGCGGCCGCCTCCTCCAGCGTGGCGCCCGTCACCACCACCTCGGCACCGTGATGCCTGGTGTTCTCGACCTTCACCATGGGCGTGCCGACCGGCATGACAATGGTGGCGGGAATGCCGAGCCGCTTGGCGTGATAGGCGACGCCCTGCGCGTGGTTGCCCGCCGACATCGCGACGACGCCCCGCACGCGCTCCTCCGGCGTCAGCGCCGTGAGGCGGTTGAGCGCGCCGCGCTCCTTGAACGAGGAGGTGAACTGGAGGTTCTCGAATTTCAGCCAGATATCGCAGCCGCAGATATTGCTCAGCGTGCGACTGTAGCTACAGGGCGTCTCGACGACGGCGCCGCGGATCGTCTCGGCGGCGGCATGGATGTCGGACGGTGCGACCGGAAGGCCGCCCAGATCGGAAGATATGGTTTGGGACAACTCAGCCATAGGACAGCATAGAGCATTCGCCCGGCTCCGGCGATAAGCCAACCGCTATTTGGTAAATTCCCGCGAACGTGAAGCCCGCCAAAGCGTCCACAGCGTACGCAGCCGCGATGACGGTTGCGGTGCAAATGGATTGCGCCCGGGTTGCGACAGGCGCTCAAGGTCGGCCCTTACCTGGCTCAGCGGCAGAAACGCTGGCCGTGCCGACACCGGCACCTCGGGCAACAGCGACAAGGCCGTGGTCAGATGCTGCCCGGCCTCGCCCGCGAGCTGGTCCAGGACGGCGCGCAAATTCGGCGTCTCCTTGCCGGCGAACACGTCCTCCATGTTGCAATCGTGGCTCGCCAGAACCTGCTGCGGCAGGAACAATTGCCGGTGCGCCGCATCACGCGGCAAGTTCGTGATGACTTGCGCGATGCCTTGAGCCAACCCCGCATGCCGCGCGAGATGCTCGGCTGGGTCCAAGGGTGACGCCATGATCCGCGCCGCAAGAGTAAACAACGCCGAACAGGTCGCGGCCAGATAGCCTTCGAGAGCCGTCATGGTCGGCATTGGGTCGTTGTAGAGATCGAATTGATGCTCGTCGACGAGCAGCGACAGCGGTTCGACCGGCAGGTCGAAATCACGGATTGCGCGGAGCAGCTCCGCCGCCACCGGATTGCCCTCGGCGCTGCCATGGACTTGGCCCGACAGCATGTCGGTCCACCATTGCAGGCGGATTTCACCAGGCAAGGGCTGGCTTACCTGGTCACGGACGCGGACGATCTCGACATTGAAAGCATAGAGCGCCAGCAGCGCGCGGCGCTCGGCAGCGGGCGCGAACAGGGTCGCGGCATAGCGAGCAAAGTCGTGGCTGCGCACGAGGTCAGCACAGAACGCGGCAGAATCCGGCGGCGGCGCGGAGCCACTCATGGCACGGCGATCAGCGCGGCCGCCACGCGCCGCCGTTCGCCGATCATGATGTTGTAGGTACGCACGGCGGGACCGGTCTGCATCGTGTCCAGAACCACCCTCGCCGCTTTAAGCGCCTGGCGCAGTTCCGCCGGCGGCAGCCAGACCCCGGTTCCGGTGCCGATCAGGAGCGTGTCGATGCTGTTGGCGGACTTGAAGACTCGATCCAGCGAATAGCGGTCGATCTTCGCGGGGTCCGTTATGTCCCAGGCCCAGATCGCGTCGGGCAGGCAAAGCAGCGATCCCCGATGCGACATGCCGGCAAAGGCAAAGCCGCCCTTGCCATAGGCTTCGATCGGCGCCGAGCGGGGGAAATGCGGTGCGTTGGGATCGCCGGCCATGAGCTTCGTCCGAATGAGCTTACTGCCCTCGCGAACTCCTGCGAGGGCATGCGGTTCGGATCATGCCTTGCTTTTCTTCGCCGGCGTAGCCTTATCGACCGCATCTTCGCGATGCTCGCCGACGCCGAGATAGATCAGGATCGGGGCTGCAATGAAGATCGAGGTATAGGTACCGACCAGCACCACGCCGAACATCATGACCGCGGTGAAGCTGTGGATGGCATGGCCGCCGAACAGCAGCAGAGCCAGCAGCGCCAACGTCACGGTGAAGTGGGTGATGATCGAGCGCGACAGCGTCGAGTTGATCGATTCGTTGAGGAGCTGCGGCATCGGCATCTTCTTGTAGCGCCGCAGCATTTCACGAATGCGGTCGTAGATGACAACGGTGTCGTTGAGCGAATAGCCCAAAATCGTCAGAAGCGCCGCGATGCTGGTCAGGTCGAAATCGACCTGACTGATCGACATGAACCCGATCGTCAGCACGATGTCGTGCACGTTGGCGATCATGGCGCCGAGCGCGAACTGCCACTCGAAGCGGAACCAGAGGTAGACCAGGATCGAGACGATCGCGAGCATCAGGCCGAGCATGCCCCAACTCAGCAGTTCGCCGGAGACACGCGGCCCCACCACCTCGACGCGGCGATACTCCACGGACTCGCCGAGTGCGCCGCGAACCTTGTCCACGGCTGCCTGCTGCGCCTTGTCGCCGCCCGGCTGCTCGGCAACGCGAAGCAGCACGTCAGCGGGGCCACCGAATTGCTGCAGCTGGATTTCGCCGAGTCCCAGGCTGCCAAGGGTCGTGCGCATCTGCGCAAGATCGGCGGAGCCCGACTTGGCCCTCACCTCCATCAAGGTGCCGCCCTTGAAGTCGATGCCGAAGTTCAGGCCATGGGTAAAGAACAGCGTGATGGCGACGATCGACAGCGCCGCCGAGATCGGGAAGCTGATACGGCGGAAGCGCGTGAAGTCGAAATGCGTCTCGTCTGGCACGATGCGCAGCGACGGCAGGAGGCCAAGCACGCTGACCACGGTCAGCACGGCAATCAGGACGCCGAGAGAAATGAGAACGAGTTGAGTAGTGGTCACAGCCGGCCTCGAATGATCAAATCGGCACAGTTTTCGGCCGCGTCCACTGCACCCACCATGCGACGATCAGGCGGGTCATGGTGAAGGCGGTGAAGACCGTGGTGATGATTCCGATGCCCAACGTCACTGCGAAGCCGCGCACCGGTCCGGTGCCGATCATGAACAGCACGGCAGCGGCAATGAAGGTCGTGATATTGGAATCGAGAATGGTCGCAAGCGCCCGCTTGAAGCCTGCATCGATCGCCGAGATCGGGCTTCTCCCGCCGCGCAACTCCTCGCGGATGCGCTCATATATCAGCACGTTTGAGTCCACCGCGATGCCGACGGTGAGCACGATGCCGGCGATGCCGGGAAGCGTCAGCGTGGCACTGAGCAGCGACAACAGGCCGAAGATCATTGCGACGTTGATGGCCACCGCGATGTTGGCGAACACCCCGAACAGCCGGTAGGTCAAGAGCATGAAGATGACGACCAGGATCGAGCCGACGTAAGCCGCAAGCTCGCCCTTCTCGATCGAGTCCTGGCCGAGACCCGGACCGACGGTGCGTTCCTCGACCACCGTGAGCGGCGCAGGCAGGGCGCCGGCGCGCAGTAGGATCGCGAGGTCGTTGGCCGACTGCACGGTGAAACTGCCGGAGATCTGGCCCTGGCCGCCGGTGATCGGCTCGCGAATGACCGGCGCCGAGATCACCTTGCCATCGAGGATGATCGCGAAGGGCACCCCGACATTCTCCTGCGTGGCCTGCGCAAACTTGCGCGCTCCAGAGGTATTGAACGTGAAGCTAACGACCGGCTCGTTGGTACGCTGGTCAAAGGTCGCCTGGGCGTTGGTCAGGTCGCCGCCAGCAACTAGCACCTGCTTCTTGACCACATAGTTGGGCGGCGGCGGCGTGGCCGCCGGCAGCAGTTCGGAATCCGGTGGAATCCGGCCCTGCTGCGCCTGGTCCGGCGGCACCGAGGGATCGACCATGCGAAATTCCATTTTCGCGGTCTTGCCCAACAGTTCCTTCAAATGGGTGGGATCCTGCAAGCCCGGCACCTGCACCAGGATGCGGTCGTTACCCTGACGCTGGATGATGGGCTCGACGGTGCCGAGCTCGTTGACGCGCTTCTCAACGATCTGGATCGACTGCTCGATGGTCTTGCGCATGCGGTCGAGCATCGCGGCCTCTGGAATACTGAGGCGGATCAATCCGCCACCAGCATCGGCGACCTCAAGGTCGCGCTGACCGCTGGACCCCATCAGGCCGCCAATCGGCTGCGCAAGCTCGCGCAACTTGGCGAGCGCCGGCTGCGCGTCGGTGTCCTTGGTGATGCGAACCTCGACCGCGTCGTTGCGCACGGTGACGCCGCCGGTGAAGCCGATCTTGGCCTCGCGCAGCACGCGACGGACGTCGTCGCGGATCTGGTCGAGCTTTTCCTTCTTCACATAGTTGGAATCGACCTCGAGCTGCAGAGAGGAGCCGCCCTGCAAGTCGAGACCCAACACCAGCCGCCGCTGCGCCCAGGCGGGCCAGGTCTTGACCTGCGCTTCGGGGAAGAAGTTCGGGACCGCGCAGAGGCACACGATCAGCGCCGTCAGGATGATCCCGAGCGCCTTCCACCGCGTGAAATACAACATCGACTGGACCTGTCAGATCAGGAGACTTGCAGGAAGACTTGAGAGACTCGCGGAAGCGCTCACTTCGCCGCGGCGTCGTCCTTGGCGCTTTCCTTGGATTCCTTGGCCGGCTCGCCCTTGGCGCGCACGCCGGAGACCATCGAGCGCATCTGCCGCACGCGCACGCCATCGGCGATCTCGAACTCGATCTGGTCGTCGTCGACGACCTTGGTGACCTTGCCGACGAGACCGCCCGAGGTCACGACGGTGTCGCCGCGGCGGATGTTCTTCACGAGGTCAGCGTGGTCACGGACCTTCTTCTGCTGCGGACGCAGAATCAGGAAGTACATGATCACGAAGATCAGGGCGAATGGCAGCAGCGACATCAGCATGCCGCTGGTGTCGCCGGCGCCCGCAGCCTGGGCATACGCAGGGGTAATCAACATTCGGACGATCCTCGTGAGAACAGGGGAAAACCGGTCAGGCCCAAATGGCGACCGGTTCGGTCAAATTCGCGCGGACTATAGCGGCCATTACCCCAATTGCAACGCTGCCACACCGCCCTTTTAGCCACCTTGCGGCGCGCGCTCAGGCCCGATAAGGCTGCATTCTCAGGAACTTCGGACATGCCCCAAAAACCAAGCAAAAGCCCGGCCGGCAAAGGCCCCCGCACCCCTGCCGCGAAGCCAGCCCGCGTCGCGGCAAAACGTCCCAAGACGGCCCTCAAAGCGGCTTCCAAGGCGACGTCCAAGACGACTTCCAAGGCCAGCCAAAGCGTCTCCCAGGAGCGCATCGTTCGCGCGCTGGAGACGATTGCGGCGCACCTCTCCGCGCAAGGCAAGCCCGCCGTCGAACGCGAGTCGTTCAAGCCGGCGGACGCTTTCGTCTGGCACCCGGACGGCCGTCTTGCCGCGGTGCCGCGGGTCAGCCGCGTCGAATTGTTCCTGCTCAAGGGCGTAGACCGGATGCGCGACATCCTGATGGAGAACACGGAGCGTTTCGCCAACGGACTGCCCGCCAACAACGCACTGCTCTGGGGCGCGCGCGGCATGGGCAAGTCGTCGCTCGTGAAGGCGGCGCATGCCAGCATCAACACGGAGCGCAAACCGGCCGACAGACTGAAGCTGATCGAGATCCATCGCGAGGACATCGAGAGCCTGCCCGCGCTCATGGAGCAGCTTCGCGCCTCGCCCTTCCGCTTCATCGTGTTCTGCGACGACCTCTCCTTCGACGGCAATGATGCGTCCTACAAATCGCTCAAGGCGGTGCTCGAAGGCGGCATCGAGGGTCGGCCGGAGAACGTCATCCTCTACGCCACTTCCAACCGCCGCCATCTGCTGGCGCGCGAGATGATCGAGAACGAGCGCTCGACCGCGATCAATCCCGGCGAAGCCGTCGAGGAGAAGGTCTCGCTATCGGATCGCTTCGGTCTCTGGCTCGGCTTCCACCGCTGCAGCCAGGACGAATATCTCGCGATGGTGCGGGGCTATTGCAGCCATTTCGGCGTCAAGGTCGACGATGACGCGCTGGAGCGCGAGGCCCTTGAATGGTCGACGACGCGCGGCTCGCGCTCCGGCCGCGTCGCCTGGCAGTTCGTGCAGGAGCTTGCGGGACGGCTCGGCGTCAAGCTGACGGCGACGTAGCGGGAGCTAAGAGCCGCACTCACACCTGTCATTCCCCGCGCAAGCGGGGAATCCAGTATTCCAGAGACAGTTTTGATCGATCGAGACGCTGCGGCGTACTGGATCGCCCGGTCAAGCCGTGCGACGACAGCTTTCGTGCCGAGGCAACGCTGGCCTCACGCCCCGTTCAGGAATTGAAGCGGGTCAACCGGGCTCGATCCCTTGCGGATCTCGAAGTGGAGCTGCGGCGACGCCACCTCCCCGGATTGACCCGACTTGGCAATGACCTGGCCGCGCTTGATGGTATCGCCGCGCTTCACCATCAGCTCACTCGCATGGGCATATGCGGTGACGTAGCCGTTGGAGTGCCGAACCAGGACGAGATTGCCATAACCTTTCAGCTCGTTGCCGGAATAGGCAACGACACCGTCTTCAGCCGCCTTGACCGGCGTACCCTCGGGCACCGCGAGATTGATGCCGTCGTTGGACTTGCCATTGGTCTTGGCGCCGTAGCTCGTGACCACCTTGCCGCGCACCGGCCAGCGGAAAGTCGGCAGCGCGCTGGTGGTCTCCGCAGCTTTCGCCGGAGCTTCCGCAGCCTTGTCTTCGACATTGGCGGTGGCCTGGGCCAGGCGCGCGCTTTGCACCGGCGCGGCGACGGCCGCCATCTTGGTGGCGGGCGCAGGTGCGGCCGCAACGGGCTGCAGCGTCCCCGCGACGGGAGCGGCTCCGACCGGAGCCGCGGCAAGCGGTGCTGCGACGGCGGCGGTCTTGGCGCCGGGCACGGCCAGCCTGGCGCCGAGCTTCAGTTTCGCAGAGGGATCGAGCCCATTGGCGCGGGCCAGTTCAGCCGCCGAGATATGGTTCTTGCGGGCGATGCTGGCGAGCGTGTCGCCGTGGTTCACGAAGTGCGTGCTGGACGGCGCGGCAACGGCTGCAACCGGCTTCGCAGCAGGCGCCATCGCGGGGGCAGCGGCAACGGGAGCCATGAGCGGCGCAGGAGCAGCGGCCGTAGCCTGGTGCGGAATGATCAGTTGCTGGCCGGGCGAGAGCGCGCGCGGCCCCTTATAGCCGTTGGCGGCGAGAATCGCCTGCGGCGTGACGCGATAGCGTTTGGCAAGCAGGTCGAGCGTGTCGCTGGTGCCGACGATGATCTTGGTTCCACCGACCGGCTGGGCGGCTGCGACCGAACGCGGCGGCACGGTGGCCGTGGTCTCCAGATGCGGCTGCGCCGGGGGTGCGTAGGAGCCGACACCGCGGCCGCCTCCGGACACACCGCCTGCCGCAACGGGATAGGATTGCGGCGCGGACACCGCCGGCGGCAAAGGCTGCGACTGATAATAACCGGACTGCGTCTGCGGCCGCGAATATTGCGGCAACTCCCGCTGCGGCGGCGGTGCCTGCTGCACCGAACCGGTCGATTCCTGTGCGAAGGGATTGGAGAAGTTCGACTGGGACATGCGCGACGACATGTCGGCGCTGCACCCTGCGAAGCTGAAGGAGATCAGCGCCAGCACCGCGACCTGCGGCACCCGGCGCGAGTAAAGCAACTCGGCGGCAACGGACATGGTTACTCACTCGTACGCAACAGAACTGGTGTTTTAAGTAAACACGCGCCGAGTAAATAACGGCTTAACCCTCCCAATAAGATGTTGGCAGCACAGCCAATCCGGAATTCTACAGCTCCCGCGCCACGCCGGGCAGCGCCGGCACGAACCGAACCTCGACGAGTTCCTTGCGCTCGATCCCGGCTTCCGTCCGGCTCAGGCGGATCAGCGTCTGCACCCCCTGATGCGGACCGACGGGCGCGATCAGGATGCCGCCCACCTCCAGCCGCTCGACCAGGTTCTCCGGGAGCTGCTCCATCGCGGCCGTGACGATGATGCGGTCGAACGGGCCGATATTGGGAGGCAGATTGAGGCCATCGCCCAGCATCACCTCGACGTTGTGATAGTTGAGCTTTTCAAGCCTGATCCGTGCGGCATCCGCAAGCTTGCGGTAGCGCTCGACCGTCAACACCTGGCCGGCGAGCCGCGACAGCACCGCCGCCTGGTAGCCCGAGCCGGCACCGATCTCGAGCACGCGGTGCCTCTTCTGAAGCTGGAGCTGCTCGGTCATGTAGGCGACGACGAAGGGCTGGCTGATGGTCTGCCCGCAGGCGATCGGCAGCGCGCTGTCGCGATACGCGCCGTCGCGATCGGCGTCGTCGACGAATTGATCGCGCGGCACCTCCTCCATGGCCCGCAGGACCGCCTGGTCGCTGATGCCCCGACGCCTCAGCGTGAGCTGAAACATCATCTTTTCCGGCGGGTGCTGATGGGAAGTCATTGCCTGCTTGTGCTGTCTTTGCGGTCCGGGACGCCGAGCTGGGGCGCTAGATTCTTGTTCCGGCTCAGGGAACCCATGATAGGCTTCAGATGGGAGTAGTTGACCACAAATTGGCTTGCAACGGGCAAGCCGCGACGGCCATTTTCATGCATCCGTTCGTCGAAACGCGCATTGCGTCGATTCATGTTATCTGCGAACGTTTTTGACAATGGGCAAGGACTCGACCATGACCGCGACGGGGCTTACCGGCCGCTCTGTATTCCTCGTCGAAGACGAGGTGATGATCAGGATGATGGTCGCGGACATGCTCGAAGAGCTTGGCTACAAGATCGCAGCCGAGGCTGGCGACATCACCGAAGCCATGCGGCTCGCCCAGGCAACCGAGTTCGACATCGCCATTCTCGACGTCAACGTCAACGGCAAGGTCATCTCGCCGGTCGCCGACGTCATCAAGGCAAAGGGCTGCCCGTTCATCTTCGCCACCGGATACGGTTCCTCCGGCCTGCCCGAGCAGTACCGCGATCGGCCGGCGCTTCAGAAACCATTTCAGCTCGACGCCCTCGGCAAGACCATCGAAGCCGCGCTTCGCGGCGGCTAGGCCCCGTTCCGAGTCGGATTACTTCAGCGTCGGACTTACTTCAGCGTCGCACTCAGCGCCTCCGAAAACGCCTCGTTGGTGCGGTCGAGCCGGAGCGGCGTGACGGAGACGTAGCGTTCGCGCAGCGCCGCGAGATCGGTGCCATCGGCGGGTGTATCAATCATCGCGGTGCGCTCGAAGCCGATCCAGAAATAGGGATTGCCACGGCCGTCCTTGCGCTCGTCGATCTTGAGGAAGCCGAGATTGCGCTTGCCCTGCCGCGTCACGCGAATGCCCAGCACATCCTCCGGCGCGCAAGCCGGGAAGTTGACGTTGATGACGGTGTCCTTCGGGATGCCGGCGGCGATCACCTTGCGCAGGATGTCGGGCCCGAATTTGCGCGCGGTGTCCCACAGCGGCCGGTCGCGGGTCTCGACGCTGAACTCCTGCGACAGGGCGAAAGACGGTAGTCCCAGGATGGTTCCCTCCAGCGCGCCGGCGATGGTGCCGGAATAGACCACGTCCTCGGCGACGTTGCGGCCCTTGTTGACGCCGGACAGCACGACATCGGGCAGCTTGGCGCCGAGGATGTGGCGCGCGCCCATGATGACGCAGTCCGTCGGCGTGCCGCGCACCGCAAAGTGCCGCGGGCCGACCTCGCGCAGCCGCAGCGGATCGTTCAGCGACAGCGAATGCGACACGCCGGACTGGTCGAGTTCAGGCGCGACCACCCAGACGTCATCGGACAATGCGCGCGCAATCTCCTCCAGGACCTTGAGGCCGGGGGCGTGGATGCCGTCGTCATTGGTGCAGAGAATGCGCATGGGAAAGGTCGATTCCTGAAGCGGGTCTCAGCCGTCTTATCCGGCCGGGGCCGATCAGGCAAACCGGCCGATCGGGGCCGGCTGCCGGTACCGGCTTGGCCGGCTATCGGCGAACGCGCCATTGCGGCAGGAAGCGCGCCAGCCGGCCCTCGGCGTGCAATTTCATCGCCGGCACGACCGGGCTCACGATCGGCGCCTCGATGACGCCGAGCGCCTCCAGCTGTGCGACGAACGGGTCCGCTACCGACGCCTGCGGAAAGCGTTCGCGTGCCAGCGACAGTGCCTGGTCGAAATCCGCGGCATTCACACCGGGCTTGGCCCGCCGGCTGTGGACCAGATCGTCGTCCCAGAGCCGCGTGATCCCGATGTCGAACACGCCACGCAGCCGCTGATCGAGAGCCTGGATGCCGGCACCCGTCACCGCCCATTGTCTGCCGACCCAGAAGATGTCGCGGTGCAAGGCCATGAACGAGGGGTTCGCGTTGTCGGGTGGCCGGCAGGATAACCGGCCGCCCGATCTTCGCAACCAAACGTTTCGACCGTTTCAGATTGGCAGCACGCCTAGTCGCGTGCGACCACCTTCAGCCCGCCCATATAGGGCTGCAGCACGCTGGGGACCGCGATCGAGCCGTCCTCCTGCTGATAGGTTTCCATCACGGCGATCAGCGCGCGGCCGAGCGCGGTGCCGGAGCCGTTGAGCGTGTGCACGAACCGCGGCTTGCCATCAGGACCGCGCGAGCGCGCGTCCATCCGGCGGGCCTGGAAATCGCCGCACACCGAGCAGCTCGAGATCTCGCGGAATGCCCCGCCATCGCCCTGGCCCGGCATCCAGACCTCGATATCATAGGTTTTTTGCGACGAGAAACCCATATCCCCGGTGCACAGCGTCATCACGCGGTAATGCAGGTCGAGCCGCCGCAACACTTCCTCGGCGCAAGCGAGCATGCGCTCGTGCTCGTCCTTGCTCGTCTCCGGCGTCGTGATCGAGACCAGTTCGACCTTGGTGAACTGGTGCTGCCGGATCATGCCGCGAGTGTCGCGCCCAGCGGCGCCCGCCTCCGCGCGAAAACACGGCGTCAGCGCAGTCAGCCGCATCGGCAGCTGCTTTTCGTCGAGGATGGATTCGCGAACGAGATTGGTGAGAGAAACCTCAGCAGTCGGAATCAACCAACGGCGATCCAGATTTTGCCTGTATTCGAAGTGCAACACCTCGTGCTTGGCGTCGCGTGCCGCTTGAACGCCATGCTGCTCGGCATAGTCCAAGACCGCCTTCCGATCGAGCTCGAAGTTAATATAAGCATGCTTCCTTTGATCGTCCTCGGTTTCTACTCGGAATTGATCCGAGCTGAACTTAGGTAGCTGCGCTGTACCAAACATGACCTCGTCGCGAACCAAAAGCGGCGGGTTTATTTCGGTATAGCCGTGCTCGTTGGTATGCAGGTCGAGCATGAACTGGCCAAGCGCGCGCTCCAGTCTCGCCAGTCCCTTCTTCAGCACGACGAAGCGCGCGCCGGAGAGCTTTGCCGCCGCCTCGAAATCCATATCACCGAGTGCGGCGCCGAGATCGTCATGCGGTCTTGGCGCGAACGCGTAGTTGCGCCTGTTGCCGAAGACATGGCGCTGCACATTGCCGTGCTCGTCGACACCGTCGGGCACCTCGCGGAGCGGCAGATTGGGGATCGCCGCCAGCTCCCTGGCGAGCTCCTCGTCGGCAGCCTTCGCGGTCGCCTCGAGCTCCGGCATCGTGGTCTTGAGCTCGGCGACCTCCGCCATCAGCTTCGCCGCGCGCGCCTCGTCCTTCGCTTTCTTGGCATCGCCGATTTCCTTTGAGGCCGCATTACGCCGCGCCTGCGCCTGCTCGGAAGCCAAGATCGCCGCACGCCGGGTCTCGTCGATCGCTAGCAGCGACGCCGACATCGGCTTCAGGCCGCGTCGTGCGAGGCCGGCGTCGAAGGCTTGCGGGTTGTCGCGGATCGATTTGATGTCGTGCATGGCCGAGGTCCTGGGGCTTGTTGCAACCCTGCAAATCCTGGATTTCGGTGAAGATCGGCCGGGTCCCCGGCCATGCGCGTTTGGAGGGTTGCAGGATGGGTTCACTCAGCATTTGGCAC